>NZ_JBFTOQ010000029.1:0-97922 GCF_056398045.1 Cupriavidus sp. 05L411
CGCCCACCGATAGCCCCTGGTCTTTCACCATCCGTACTACTTCCAGCTTGAAGCTGGCATCAAATTGTCGGCGTTGTCTTGTCATCTGTTTCCTCGTCGATATGGATTGTCACCCTATCGACCTGTCCGAGGAAATTAGACCACTGCAATAGCCCCCCCAAAAGCTCCTACACCCCCTGCACGCTACGCCCCCAACTTCCTCTTCAACAACTCATTCACCTGAGCAGGATTCCCCTTACCCTTGGTGGCCTTCATGGCCTGGCCGACCAGCGCGTTGAACGCCTTCTCTTTGCCAGCGCGGAACTCTTCCACCGACTTTGCATTGGCAGCCAGCACGTCGTCGATGATCTTTTCCAGCTCGCCCGAGTCGGACATCTGCTTGAGGCCCTTGGCCGCGATGATGGCGTCGGCGTCGGCGCCTTCCTCGCCCGCCCACATGGCCGGGAAGACATCCTTCTTGGCCGTGTTGTTGGACACCGTGCCGTCGGCAATGCGCACCAGCAGCTTGGCCAGCTGCGCCGGCTTGACCGGGGCGGCTTCCAGCGCGATGCCTTCGCGGTTGAGCAGCGACGACACGTCGCCCATCAGCCAGTTGGCAGCCGGCTTGGCATTGGCCGCGCCAGCTTCAGCGACCACCGCCTCGAAATAGTTCGCGAGCGACTTGGAGGCGGTCAGCACGCTGGCGTCGTAGGCGGACAGGCCGTATTGCGACACCAGGCGCGCTTGCATGGCCACCGGCAGCTCCGGCAACTCGGACTTCACGCGCTCGATCCAGGCGGCGTCGATTTCCAGCGGCAGCAGGTCGGGGTCGGGGAAGTAGCGGTAGTCGTGCGCGTCTTCCTTGGTGCGCATGGCGCGCGTCTCGCCGGTGTCCGGGTCGAACAGCACGGTGGCCTGCTGGATTTCGCGGCCGTCCTCGATCTCGGCGATCTGCCACTGGACTTCGTAGTCGATGGCCTGCTGCAGGAAGCGGAACGAGTTCAGGTTCTTGATCTCGCGGCGCGTACCCAGCTTGGGGCTGCCGTAGGGGCGCACCGACACGTTGGCGTCGCAGCGGAAGCTGCCTTCCTGCATGTTGCCGTCGCAGATGCCCAGCCACATCACCAGCGCGTGCAGGGCTTTGGCGTAGGCCACGGCCTCGGCCGAGCTGCGCATGTCGGGCTCGGTGACGATCTCCAGCAGCGGCGTGCCGGCGCGATTCAGGTCGATGCCGGTCATGCCGGCGAAATCTTCGTGCAGCGACTTGCCTGCGTCTTCCTCGAGGTGGGCGCGCGTGAGCTGCACGGTCTTCTCGTAGGTTTCGCCCTTCTTGCCTTCGACCTGGATGCTGATGCTGCCGCCCTGCACCACCGGCAGCTCGTACTGGCTGATCTGGTAGCCCTTGGGCAGGTCGGGGTAGAAGTAATTCTTGCGCGCGAAGATGCTGCGCGGCGCGATGGTGGCGCCGATCGCCAGGCCGAACTGGATGGCGCGCTCGACCGCGCCGCGGTTAAGCACCGGCAACACGCCGGGCAGCGCCAGATCAACCGGCGAGGCTTGCGTGTTCGGCGCCGCGCCGAAGGCGGTGGAGGTACCGGAAAAAATCTTGGAGGCCGTCGACAACTGCGTGTGCGTCTCGAGGCCGATCACCACTTCCCATTGCATGGCGGTATTCCTGTTCGTGTGCTGTATGTGTTGCTACTTGTTTGCTACGTGTGCCTACGTGTGGCTATGTACTGCTACGTCTTCTGTCACGGATTCGGGCTGGCCAGCCATGAATCCAGTTGCGCCAGCGCCGCATCGCGCGAGATCGGGTCGCCGCCCACGGTCACGCCCTGGCCGTGACGCGAGCCGTTAGGCACATCGCGCCGCACCCGCAGCGGCTCGGTGCCGTCAAAGCCGTGATACGCGCCGGGGTAGATCTCCAGGCGAAAACGCGCATCCGGCTGGCGCGCCGCGACCGCCTCGCGCAGCATGGCGCAGCGGGTGGCGGGGGTCCAGTCGTCGGCGCCGCCGGTCAGCAGCAGCAGGGGCGTGCGCAGGCGGTACTCATGCCGCTGCACCGCGCTCTTGCAGCCCGGGTAAAAAGCCACGGCGCGCTCGATCGCCGGTGCGCCCGCCGGCCAGTCGCGGCTGGCGTCGATGGCGCTAAGCACCGCCTGCGCGCCGTTGGACCAGCCCAGCAGCACGATATGCGCAGTGTCCACGCCGGGCTGCCGCGCGAGCCACTGCAGCGCCGCCAGCACATCGCCGCGCCGCGTGGCGTCGTCGATGTCGCGGCTGTCCAGGCGTTCGGTACAGATGCCGTCCGGTTTGCCGCGCGGGCCAAAACTGTCGGGCAGCAGCACCGCGTAGCCGCGCGCGGTCAGCCACTGCACGTACTCGCGGTAACGGCTCTGGAGCGCCGCCGCATCCGCGCCGCCACTGCGGTGCAAGCCCCCGCAGCCGTGCAGCGCAATCACCACGCGTACGGCCGGGACCGGGGCCGCGGCGCTGCGCTGCGGCGCGAACCAGTAGCCGCTGAGCGGCTGGCCGCCGTCAGCGCCCGGGAAACGCACCGTCTGCGCCGCCGGCATGGCGCGCTCGCCGGCCGCTGGAACCACGGCCTGCACCAGCACGGCGTGGCTTGCCAGCAGCAAGGCGCACGCGCTCAGGCTGAAGGCCTTCAGGCGAGCGGCGATGCAACCGTGGGCGGTTCGGGACATGGCGTTGGGCGGGTTCATCGGGTCTGCGCGCAGCCACCGCCGCCAGGCTCGAACATCACCGGCCAGGCTTCTTCGTAGATGCCCGGGGAGCAACGTGCCTCGCAATTGGCGTGCGCGAGCGTGACCCGGCGCGGATCCTGCCAGATCATCAGCTTGCAGGCGCTGCCGTCATTGGCGCGCAGCTCGATATGCGGCTTCTTCTGGGTCTGGCGGAATTCGGCCAGGTTGAAGCTGCACGAGCCGCGCTTGCCCACCCACAGCTTCCATGACAACTGCTGCACGGTGTTGTCCGCCACGCGCACCTGCGCATCCTCGCGAAAGCCGTCTTCCTCGGTGCGGCGGCAATCGCCGGCGAGGTCGATGTCGCGGCTGGCAATGGGCGGGGGCTTGCCGCCAAAGCGCGGCAGCGGGATGCAGGCCGCCAATGCAGCGGCCAGCCCGATGCCGAGCACGATGCGGGACAGCCAGCGCGCTGCGATCATGGCTGCGCGGGCCGGCGCAGGTGCCAGTCCGTTGCCTGCTGGAAGGCGTGCGCCGTTTGCAGCAGCTCGGCCTCGCCAAAGTAGTTGCCAATCAGCTGCAGGCCAACCGGCATGCCGCCCTCGCCCAGCCCGCAGGGCACGCTCATGCCGGGCAGGCCGGCCAGGCTGGTCGACAGCGTGAAGATGTCGGCCAGGTACATCTGCACCGGGTCCGCGCTCTTCTCGCCGAGCTTCCACGCCACCGTGGGCGCCACCGGGCCCATGATCACGTCGCACTGGGTGAAGGCGCGCTGGAAATCGTCAGCGATGATGCGACGGATCTTTTGTGCCTGCAGGTAATAGGCGTCGTAGTAGCCGTGCGACAGCACATAGGCGCCCACCATGATGCGGCGCTTGACCTCGGGGCCGAAGCCTTCGGCGCGGGTCTTCTTGTACATGTCCATCAGGTCGCGGTACTCGGCGGCGCGATGGCCAAAGCGCACGCCGTCAAAGCGCGACAGGTTGGACGATGCCTCGGCCGGCGCGATCACGTAGTACACGGGGATCGACAGCTCGGTCTTGGGCAGCGACACCTCGACCAGCGTGGCGCCCAGCTTTTCGTACTCGGCAAGCGCCGCGCGCACGGCTTGCTCCACGTCCGCTGCCAGGCCCTTGCCGAAATACTCCTTGGGCAGGCCGATGCGCAGCCCTGACAACGGCTTGCCGGCACTGGCGCCGGCCCGCGCCTGGCCCAGCAGGCGGGTGTAGTCCTCGTCGACGCCGCCCAGGGCGGGCGCAACGCTGGTGGAGTCGCGCTCGTCGAAGCCGGCCATGCCGCCCAGCAGCATGGCGCAATCCTCGGCGGTATGCGCCATCGGGCCGCCCTGGTCGAGCGAGGAGGCGAAGGCGATCATGCCGTAGCGCGACACGCGGCCATAGGTAGGCTTGATGCCGGTGATGCCGGAGAACGAGGCCGGCTGGCGGATCGAGCCCCCGGTGTCGGTGCCGGTGGCGGCAGGCGCCAGGCCGGCGGCCACGGCGGCGGCGGAGCCGCCCGAGGAGCCACCCGGCACGCGGCTGGCGTCCCAGGGGTTCCTGACCGGGCCGAAGTGCGAGTTCTCGTTGGACGAGCCCATCGCGAACTCGTCCATATTGGTCTTGCCCAGCGTGACCATGCCGGCGGCGGCGAGGCGCTCGACCACGGCCGCGTCGAACGGGCTTTCGTAGTTGGCCAGCATGCGCGAGCCCGCCGTGGCGCGCCAGCCACGGGTGACGAACACATCCTTGTGGGCGATCGGCACGCCGGTCAGCGGGCCGGCTTCGCCGCGCGCGCGGCGCGCGTCGGCGGCGCGGGCCTGCGCCAGGGTGAGTTCGGGGTTGACGTCGACAAAGGCGTTGAGCGCGCCGGCCTGCTCGATACGGGCCAGGTAATCGCGCGCCAGTTCTTCGGCGGAGACGGAGCGGGCCGCCAGCGCGTCGGAAAGCTCGCGCAGGGAGGTCACGGAAGTTGCGGAAAAGGGCATGTCGGTCGGTTTGGCTTGGCAGGTGATGGCTGCCGGCGCAGCCTGGAGGCGGCGCGGCGCAGCCGCTGGGTCGAGGGCCGGGGTGCGTCTGACCTTTATTCGATGACCTTGGGCACCAGGTAGAGGCCGCCTTCGGTGGCCGGGGCGGGACGCTGGTAGTCCTCGCGGCGGCTGGGCTCGGTGACCACGTCGTCGCGCAGCCGCTGCGACATCTCGCGCACCGCGGACAGCGGGTGGGCCAGCGGCACGATGCCGGTGGTGTCGACCGCCTGCATCTGTTCGACCAGGGAGAAGAATTGATTGAGCTGCACAAGCGTCTGCCCAGCCTCGTCATCGTTGATTTCGATGCGGGCAAGGTGGGCGATGCGCTTGACGTCGGATAGGTCGAGAGCCATGGCTTGGGGTCGGTGCGAAAGGCGATGCGGGCGCGGCCGGGGCGGGCCGGGCAAGTGCTGCCGGGAGCGCCCGGGAATCGTCAAAGTTACAGGTTTTTTCGAGGAAGAAGCCCCCGAAACAGGGGGAATTATAAGGTATCATTGCGCGTTGCCATCCTTTGGCCGCGCCTTCGTCACATTGGCGCAAAACCGCCTCCTCCGGAGCTTTTTGGGACACGCCGGCGGGACGCCCGGCGGCGTACTCCGGCACCCGGGCCAGCCAGCACTGGCCATGTGGCCCGACCGCCCCCGCCGGTGCGGGGTTGAAGGCACCCAAGGGATGACAGACAGGTTCCTCCGATTAGGCCGCCCCCGCCAGCAATTAATTTGTAATTGCAGCGCCGTTCCACCGAACTTTCGCGCGTGGTCTAATCAAAGGTTCCCGTAGAGGCTGCTTTCGCCACCTGGCAAAGCGGCCTTGGTTGGCGGCCCTGGCCCTGGCAGTTCGCAGCGTATGACAACGCGGACTGGCAACGGCGCCGGCCCCACCGGACGATCGGGGGCCTTAATACTACCCGTCGCTATGAATATCGTGGCTGGCCCCGCAGCGGCGCCGGCCACTTCGCATACTCGCGAACCACCAGAAAACAGGATTCCTGATGTTCGGATTTCTCCGCAGCTACTTCTCCAACGATCTCGCGATCGACCTCGGCACCGCCAACACCCTGATCTATATGCGTGACAAGGGCATCGTCCTTGACGAGCCGTCCGTGGTCGCCATCCGCCAGGAAGGCGGACCCAACGCCAAGAAGACGATCCAGGCGGTGGGCAAGGAAGCCAAGCAGATGTTGGGCAAGGTACCGGGCAACATCGAAGCGATCCGCCCGATGAAAGACGGCGTGATCGCCGACTTCACGGTCACCGAGCAGATGCTCAAGCAGTTCATCAAGATGGTGCATGACACCAAGCTGCTGCGTCCCTCGCCGCGCATCATCATCTGCGTGCCCTGCGGCTCGACCCAGGTCGAGCGCCGCGCCATCCGCGAATCGGCGCTGGGCGCCGGCGCCAGCCAGGTGTACCTGATCGAGGAGCCGATGTCGGCCGCGATCGGCGCCGGCCTGCCCGTGTCGGAGCCGTCGGGCTCGATGGTGGTGGATATCGGCGGCGGCACCACCGAGGTGGGCATCATCTCGCTGGGCGGCATGGTCTACAAGGGTTCGGTGCGCGTGGGTGGCGACAAGTTCGACGAAGCCATCGTCAACTACATCCGCCGCAACTACGGCATGCTGATCGGCGAGCAGACCGCCGAAGCCATCAAGAAGGCCATCGGTTCGGCGTTCCCTGGCTCCGAAGTCCGCGAAATGGAAGTCAAGGGCCGTAACCTGTCCGAAGGCATCCCGCGTGCCTTCACGGTGTCGTCCAACGAAATCCTGGAAGCCCTGACCGATCCGCTCAACCAGATCGTGTCGGCCGTCAAGATCGCGCTGGAACAAACCCCGCCGGAACTCGGCGCCGACATCGCCGAGCGCGGCATGATGCTGACCGGCGGCGGCGCGCTGCTGCGCGACCTGGATCGCCTGCTGGCCGAGGAAACCGGCCTGCCGGTGCTGGTCGCCGAAGACCCGCTGACCTGCGTGGTGCGCGGCTCCGGCATGGCGCTCGAGCGCATGGACAAGCTCGGCAGCATCTTCTCTTACGAATAAAGCGTAAGCAGAGGATTCGCACGTGGCGCGACGCGGCCTGCCGGACTACCTGGTCGGGGCAGCGCCTTGCCGCGCTACCCTCCCGACCCGGCCAGCCCCCGTGCACCACACCGCGCCGCGACGCCCCAGCCACTCCGGCTGGCGTGCCGCGGCGCGGTCGTGCCTGCGGCACCGGGGGACCTTTCTGCCAGCGCACGGGTAAATGGATTACACTCCGCCGCCGCTCTTCAAGCAGGGCACTTCCGCCGTTGCGCGCCTCGTCTTCTATGTGACGATCGCGCTGGCGCTGCTCATCGTAGATGCGCGCTTTGACGCCCTGCGCGTGGTGCGCCAGGTTGCCGCCACCGTGCTGATGCCGGTGGAGCGCACGGTGCTGGTGCCGCGCGACGCGCTGCGCGCCACCTTCGACTACGCCCAGTCATCCGCCACCCTCGCCAGCGAGAACCGCGACCTCAAGCGCCGCATGGTGACCGAGGCCGAGGGTTCGGTGCGCCAGTCCCAGCTCGAGGCCGAGAACAACCAGCTGCGCAAGCTGCTTGGCCTGGTGCAGCAGTCGGCCACGCCGGTGACGGCGGCCGAGATCCTGTACGACGCCCGCGACCCCTATAGCCAGCGCATCGTGATCGACCGCGGCAGCCAGCATGGCCTGCGCGCGGGCTACCCCGTGATCGACGAACGCGGGGTGATCGGCCAGATCACGCGGGTTTCGCCGTTCCAGTCGGAAGTCACGCTGCTGACCGACAAGGAGCAGGCCATTCCCGTGCAGGTAGTGCGCAACGGCTTGCGCAGCGTGGCCTTTGGCGGTGCCCGCGCCGGCCTGCTCGACCTGCGCTTCATGGCCGCCTCGGCCGACCTGCAGCAGGGCGACCTGCTGGTGACCTCCGGCCTGGACGGCACCTACCCGCCCGGCCTGCCGGTGGCCAAGATCGTCCAGATCGAGCGCAAGGCCGATACCGCCTTCTCGCGCGTGTACTGCGAACCGGTGGCCGGCGTGCGTTCGCACCGCCAGTTGCTGGTGATCCGCTACGAAGCGCAGTTACCGCCGCGCGAGTCCATCGACGGCCCACGCGACGCCAAGGAAGCGCGAAGCGTGAGGGCGAACCGCCCGGGCGTGCGGGATGCCGAACGCTCAGGAGAGCGGCCGGCCGAAAAGCCCGCTGAAAAGCCCGCCGCAAAGCCTGCTGACAAGCCGGCGGAAAAGCCGGCGGAGAAGCCCGCCGACAAGCCCGCCCCGGCCAAGGAGCCCAAGCGTTGACCAATCCCCAATACCTGCTGCGCCCGGTCAACCCCGCGTTTATCGCGCTGAGTTTCGTGCTGGCCTTCCTGTTCAACCTGATGCCCTGGGGGACCACGCTGTGGGTGCCCGACATGGTGGCGCTGGTGCTGGTGTTCTGGAACATCCACCAGCCGCGCAAGGTCGGCATGGGTGTGGCCTTCGCGCTCGGCCTGCTGATGGACGTGCATGACGCGCGCCTGCTGGGCGAGCACGCCATGGCCTACTCGCTGCTGGCGTACTTCGCCATCACCATCCATCGCCGCGTGCTGTGGTTCACGGTCTATACCCAGGCGCTGCACGTGCTGCCGCTCCTGTTCATCGCCCACGCTGTGCCGGTGCTGATCCGCCTGGCCATGGGCGCGCCGCTGCCCGGCTGGCAATTGCTGCTGGCGCCGGGCATCGAAGCGCTGCTATGGCCGCTGGCCACCGGCATGCTGCTGGCGCCGCAGCGCCGCAGTGCCGACGTGGACGAAACCCGGCCAATCTGACGCTTTACCCCAACCGAAGTCCCGCCGCGCCCCCTTGGGGGGACGCGGCAAACCGCAAGGCTGACGCAGTACCATGACCGAAATACGCAATGTCGAACAGGAGCTCGGCCGCTTCCGCATCCGCGTAGCGGCGGCGGGCCTGTTTGCCGTGATCTGCTTCGGCCTGCTGTTCAGCCGTTTCCTGTGGCTGCAGTGGTACAAGCATGACCAGTACTCGGCCAAGGCCGAGGATAACCGCATCTCGGTGGCGCCGATCGAGCCCAACCGCGGCATCATCATGGACCGCAACGGCGTGGTGCTGGCGCGCAACTATTCCGCCTACACGCTGGAAATCACCCCGTCCAAGCTGTCCGACACGCTCGACAACACCATCGAGGAACTGGCCCARCTGATCGACATCCAGCCGCGCGACCGCCGCCGCTTCAAGCGCCTGATGGAGGAGTCACGCAGCTTCGAAAGCCTGCCGATCCGCAGCCAGCTCACCGACGAGGAAGTGGCGCGCTTCTCCGCCCAGCGCTTCCGCTTTCCCGGCGTGGACGTGCGTGCCCGGCTGTTCCGCCAGTACCCGATGGGCGAGTCCGCCTCGCACGTGATCGGCTACCTGGGCCGCATCTCGCAGCGCGACCAGGAACGCATCGAGGCCATGGATGAGGCCAACAGCGCAGAAGGCGCCAAATACGATCCGCGCAAGGACGCCGACAACTACAAGGGCTCCAACTACATCGGCAAGATCGGCATCGAGCAAAGCTACGAGACCGAGCTGCACGGCCTGACCGGGTTCGAGGAAGTGGAAGTGAGCGCGGGCGGACGCCCCATCCGCACGCTGTCCACCTCCCCTGCCACGCCCGGCAACAACCTGATCCTGTCGCTCGATATCCGCCTGCAACAACTGGCCGAGGCGCTGTTTGGCGACAAGCGCGGCGCGCTGGTGGCGATCGAGCCGGCCACGGGCGACATCCTGGCCTTTGTCTCCAAGCCGACCTACGACCCCAACTTGTTCGTCGAAGGCATCGACACCAATACCTGGAACGAGCTCAACGGCTCGCCCGACAAGCCGCTCCTGAACCGCCCGCTGCGCGGCACCTACCCGCCCGGCTCCACCTACAAGCCGTTCATGGCGCTGGCGGCACTCACCACCGGCAAGCGCACCGCGGCCTGGGGCTTCCACGATCCGGGCTCGTTCACGCTGGGCAACCACACCTTCCGCGACGACAAGCCAGGCGGCCACGGCTGGGTGGACATGAACGCCTCCATCGTGCAGTCGTGCGACACCTATTACTACATGCTGGCGCGCGACATGGGCGTCAACGGCATCCACGACTTCATGAAGCCGCTGGGCTTCGGCCAGATTACCGGCATCGACATCGAAGGCGAGAGCCGCGGCATCCTGCCCTCCACCGACTGGAAGCGCCGCGCCTACCGCAAGCCCGAGCAGCAGAAATGGTATGACGGCGAGACCATCTCGCTGGGGATCGGCCAGGGCTACAACAGCTTCACCATCCTGCAGCTGGCCAACGCTACCTCCATCCTGGTCAACAACGGCATCGCCATGAAGCCCCACCTGGTCAAAGCGGTGGAGGACTCGGTCAGCCGCGAGCGCGAGCTCACCGTGCCCAAGGAAAGCTACCGCCTGCCGCTCAAGCAGTCGGATATCGACGTGATCAAGCGCGCCATGGTCGGCGTGACGCACTCGGGCACCGCCGCCCGCGCGTTCGCCGGCGCCGCCTATGAGTCCGCCGGCAAGACCGGGACGGCGCAGACCTTCACCATGGGCAAGAACGAGAAGTACAACCACCACGCGCTGGACGAGCGCAAGCGCGACCACGCGCTCTATACCGCATTCGCTCCGGCCGACAACCCGAAGATTGCGCTGGCGATGATCGTGGAAAACGCCGGCTTCGGCGGTGCCGTGGCCGCGCCGATCGCACGCAAGGTGATGGATTACTATTTGACGGGCAAGTGGCCGGAAGAGCTGGCGAACATCGCCCCGCCCGCGTCCGAACGCGCCGGCGGCAAGCCGCCCGTGGATACGCCCAGCGTATTTACCACCGGCCACACCGCCAGCATCGCCAGCGCCACCGTCATGGGCGCGAGCGAAGCCGCCGCCACCAGCGAAGGCGCCAGCGTGTCGGCGGCGCGGGTGGCAGCCCGTGCCGGCGCCCCCGCCGCGGCCGCCTCTGCCGTGGTGGCGCCGGTGATCGACCCCGCCGCCATCCCGCCCGCCTCGGCGGTGCAGACGCTGGACCAGCGCATGGCGCAGGCCCTAGGCCACAGCCGCCCGGCGCCGCCCCCCGCTCCGGCCGCGTCGCCCGTCATGGCGCCCGCCAGTTCGAAACCCCGCGCCAAACCGGCAACCGCGCCCGCCGCGGCCGGCGGCAACGCTTCACGCTGAAGGAGACGCGCCATGGATCGCCGCCGCGTCCTATCGTTCATCAAGACGGCCCTGACCGGCTTTGACAAGCCACTCGCGCTCATCGTCTTCCTGCTGTTCGCCACCGGCATCGTGGCGCTCTACTCCGCCGCCATCGACATGCCCGGCCGGGTCGAGGACCAGTTGCGCAACATCCTGCTGTCCTACCTGGTGATGTGGGTCATCGCTTACCTGCCAACCCAGACGCTGATGCGGGTGGCGGTGCCGCTCTATACGGTCGGCGTGGCCCTGCTGGTGGCGGTGGCCATGTTCGGCCTGATCCGCAAGGGCGCGCGGCGCTGGCTCTATGTCGGCATGGTGATCCAGCCCTCCGAGATCATGAAGATCGCCATGCCGCTGATGCTGGCGTGGTACTTCCAGAAGCGGGAGGGCTCGGTCAGGTGGTTCGACTTTGTGCTGGCGCTGGTGCTGCTCGGCGTGCCCGTGGGCCTGATCGCCAAGCAGCCCGACCTCGGCACCGGCCTGCTGGTGATGGCCGCCGGCCTCTATGTGATCTATTTCGCCGGCCTGTCGTGGAAGATCATCCTGCCGCTGCTTGCCATCGCGGTGGTCGCCATCACCGCGCTGGTCAGCTTCGAGCACGATATCTGCGCCCCCGGCGTGAACTGGCCAATCCTGCACGACTACCAGCAACACCGCATCTGCACGCTGCTGGACCCCACCACCGACCCGCTCGGCAAGGGCTTCCACACCATCCAGTCCATCATTGCCATCGGCTCCGGCGGCGTGTTCGGCAAAGGCTGGCTCAAGGGCACGCAGACGCACCTCGAGTTCATCCCCGAGAAGCACACCGACTTCATCTTCGCCGTGTTCTCCGAAGAGTTCGGACTGATCGGCAACGCCGTGCTGCTGGTGCTCTACCTGCTGCTGATCTTCCGCGGGCTGTACATCGCGGCCAACGCACCGACGCTGTTCTCGCGGCTGCTGGCGGGCTCGATCACGCTGATCTTCTTCACCTATGCCTTTGTGAACATGGGCATGGTGAGCGGCATCCTGCCCGTGGTGGGCGTGCCGTTGCCGCTGTTGAGCTACGGGGGAACGGCGCTGGTGACGCTGGGCATGGGCATCGGGATCCTGATGAGTATCTCGCGGCAAAAGCGGCTGATACAAACATAGCCTGGCGTGCGATTTGGCCGCTGAAATGACACCTTGCTAAGGTATCCTCTCTCCTTTGGAACGTTCACCTCCAAGGGCTCAAATGCGGCGCGTCGTATTTAATCAGAAGGGCGGAGTCGGCAAGTCGACCATCGTCTGCAACCTGGCGGCCATCAGTGCCAGCGAAGGCCTGCGCACCCTGGTCATCGACCTCGATGCGCAAGGCAACTCCAGCCAGTACCTGCTCGGCGCGCACGCCGCCGAGGCCACCCCGACGGTGGCCGACTTCTTCGAGACCGCGCTCACATACAGCTTCAAGCCGCTGGATGTCACCGCGTTCATCCACGCCACGCCGTTCGAAAACCTCGATGTGATGCCCGCCCATCCCGAGCTCGATACGCTGCACGGCAAGCTCGAATCCCGCTACAAGATCTACAAGCTGCGCGACGCGCTGATCGAGCTGGAAGACGCGTACGACGCCATCTACATCGACACCCCGCCCGCGCTGAACTTCTACACCCGCTCCGCGCTGATTGCGGTCCAGCGCTGCCTGATTCCATTCGACTGCGACGACTTCTCCCGCCGCGCGCTCTACACGCTGCTCGACAACGTGAAAGAGATCCAGCACGACCACAACGCGGACCTGGAAGTCGAAGGGATCGTGATCAACCAGTTCCAGCCGCGCGCCACCTTGCCGTTGCAACTGGTGGAGGAACTGGTCGGCGAAGGGCTGCCGGTGTTGAATTCACGGTTGTCGTCGTCCGTGAAGATCCGGGAGTCGCATCAGCATGCGATGCCGATGATTCACCTGGATCCGAGGCATAAGTTGGCGTTGGAGTATTTGGCGTTGCATCGGGAGTTGGTGGGATAGGGATTGCCATGAGGGGTTGGTCGCTGTTTCTTTTTGCGGCGATGGCTCTTGCACCCAAGGGCCGTACGGCAGCCCCCGCAGGGGGATGTCGTACGGTTTTTGGGTCCAAAAGCCATCACCGCTCAAATAAACAGCGAAAGCCCCCCAAAAACCCCTCCCCCCTACACCCCCTACCCCCCCACCCCCTTCATCAAAAAATCCCGACTAACCCCACCCCCAAGCTCATGGATCCTGCGAAGAAAATCGCTAAGCCACCCATGAATCCCGACAGAAAAAATATCCTCGATCCGAGTGAATTTAAGCTCGGCATGCAGTTTCCCCGCCCGCCGCTCCGTCTCCACTGACTGCGCATTGCGCACCTGCGCCAGCAACGAAACCACCTCCCGCAAACTGGCTGCCAGCGACCGCGGCATATCCGGATGCACGATCAGCAACTCGGCCACGCGCTCCGGCGTGACCACCGAGCGATAGACCTTGCGATACATCTCCAGCCCCGACACGGAGCGCAATACCGCGGCCCACTGGTAGAAATCGTCTTGCTGCAGGCCGAGGTCGGTGGCCTGGAACTTGACGTCGAGAATGCGCGCGGTATTGTCGGCGCGCTCCAGGAAGGTGCCCAGCCGCATGAAACAGTAGGCTTCGTCCTTGAGCATGGTGCCGGCTTCCACACCGCGCGTTAAGTGGGAGCGGAACTTGACCCACTCGAAGAACTGCGCCGGATCGTGGCGCAGGATGCCGTCGGCAACCATCTGCTGGACATCGAGCCAGGTGGTGTTGATGGTCTCCCACAGCGGCGTGGTGAGTGCGCCGCGCACGGCGCGGGCGTTTTCGCGGGCGGCGCGCAGGCAGGACATGATCGACGCCGGGTGGCTCAGGTCGCGCACCATGAAATCGATCACTTCCTCGTGCACGACCGCGCCGTGGTGCGCGGCGAATACCGGCGTGAGCTCCGTCACGTCGAGCATCGCCAGCCAGCCTTGCTGTGCCACCTCGGGTGATTGCGGCAGCATCGAAGCCTGGTAGTTGACGTCGAGCATGCGGGCGGTGTTTTCCGCGCGCTCGGTGTAGCGGGCCATCCAGAACAGGTGGTCGGCGGTGCGGCTTAGCATGGTGATTCCCCCTTTTCTCGGCAAACCCAGGCTACTGGCAAGCAATTGGCTTGCCAGCCGCTGACCGCGGCGCGGTGCCTACTCGACCGGCAGCACGCTGACCTCCACTTCCACATCGTGCGCGCCGCCGCCCACGATGACGCCGCGCAGCAGCGAGACATCGCTATAGTCGCGCCCGAACGCCAGCGTGACGTGGCTGGTGTCGGCCAGCACGTCGTTGGTGGGATCGAGGTCGACCCAGCCGGCCAGCGGGCAGTACACCGACAGCCACGCATGCGAGGCGTCGGCACCGATCAGCCTGGGCTGGCCGGGTGGCGGCTCGGTGCACAGGTAGCCGCTGACGTAGCGCGCCGCGAGGCCGAGCGAGCGCAGGCAGCCGATCATGACCTGGGCGAAATCCTGGCACACGCCGCTGCGCAGGCCGAAGGCTTGCAGCGCCGGGGTATCGACCTCGGTGGCGGTGGTCTGGTATTCGAAGTCGGCGTGCACGCGATGCATCAGGTCGATGGCGCCGGCCACCACGGGCACGCCGGGCGCGAAGCTGGCGAGCGCGTAGGCCTTGAGATCGGGATGCAGCGCCACGTTGGGCGAGGCGAAGCAGAACTCGCTTTCCGGCAGGAAGGGCTGCCTCGCGCGAAAGCGCAGCGCGGCGACGGCCGTCTCCCACGGCATGCTGGCGGCGGGGTCGAGCGACGCCCAGCGCGGCGTGACGCTGACTGTGCTCTCGCAGGCGAGCTGCATGTAGTCGTGCGGCACGTCGATGGTGAAGTACAGCACGTTGTTGCCGAAGGCGTYGATGTCCGCATGCTGGTGCGACGGCGGCGGCTCGATCTGCGTGCTGTGCGCGTGCACCGCCTGCCACGGGCAGGTCACCGGAAACACCACGGCGCGCTGCTGGGCGTTCTCCACCGGCGCGGAGTAATCGTAGATGGTTTTGTGATGAATCGTCAGCACGGAGGCCACGCGTTCTGGCGCGGGCTCGGCAACGCCTTGCGCCTGGCTCATCGACGCATTCATGGTTGCGCTCATGGCTGCGCCCCGACGCGGGTGCCGGCCATGCCGGCATGGCTGAAGTAGCGCGCACTGATTTCGTCTGAGAGCTGCACCATCATGTCAGTCAGTTGCTCGCATAGTTGCACCAGATTGGTGTATTTCCCGTCGGCGCCGCGCTGGCATAGTGCTTCCCAGCCGGGCAGCGTCTCCACGGTGGGCAGCCATTGCGGCAGCGGCACGCGCCCGGTGCCGGCCGGGCTGGCGGGCGGCGAGATCTGGCCGAGCTTGACGCGCAGCCGCGCCAGCAAGCCATAGAGCCCGCGCGGGTTGGTGGGTTCGATCACCAGCTGGTCGACCAGCGCGGGCACATCGGAGCGGCCCGGGTACAGCGCGCGGAAGGTCAGCGTGCTGTCGAACAGGTGCAGCAGCAAATCGAAGCAGGTCCGGTGCAGCAGCGCGCCGTTGTGCGCAAACACGCGCAGGAAGGTCGAGAGCGTGGCCACGCGCTCGATATGGCGGCCGATAAACAGCAGGCGCCAGGCTTCGTCGCGGGTCATGCGGTCGCCTTGCGCGCCACTGATGGCGGCGAGCTGCATGGACAGGTGATCCAGCGCCGCCAGCACGCGCGGGCGGTCGTAGATGCCCGCGTCGCCGGCACCGCCGAGGTTCCCCGCGCAGGCCGCCTCCATGGCATCGCCGAAATCGTTGCGCGCGGCCAGGATGGTGCGCCAGTGATCGTTGGACAGCCGGTTGCGGATCTCGGTGGCGGCGTGCACGTGGCTGGCCAGGTTCTGGCCCACGCTGGTCCAGCCGGCGCTTTCCGCCAGCGCGGATACCAGGCTGCGCTCGAACACGCGCAGCGAGGCGCGCGGCTGCGGCGCGCCGGTCGGCAGCAGGCCGCAGGCGAGCACCAGTTCGCCGATCACGTCGAGCGCGCTGTCGTCGCGGTCGTCGCTGCTTTCGATCGAGCCCAGCACCAGGCGGCACAGGCGTACGTTGTTTTCCGCGCGCTCGGCATAGCGGCCGGCCCAGAACAGGTTCTCGGCGGCGCGGCTGGATACCGCCAGCGGCTTGGCCGCCGGCCCGCGCGCCGCGCCGGCCATGGGGAACTGCAGCGGCGTGCCGCCCGGCTGCGCCGGCTGGCTCGACAGCACCCACGTGTCGACGCTGGAGCCGCCGAGCTGCATCGATACCGCCGGCTGCCCCTCGCCCGCGAGCCGGGTGAAGCCGCCGGGCATCACCTGCCAGCCGCCTCGTCCGTCGGCAATGGCATAGACCCGCAGCATGGCGGCGCGCGAGCCGATATGCGGCCCTTCCCAGCGCGGTGCGTGCGACAGCGGCAGGTCGGCCTGGATGGTGAACAGATCCGGCACCTGCTCGATGCGCTCGCGCCAGTCCGCCAGGCGCTGCAGCCCGCGCTCCATGCCCAGGCGCGGGCCTTCCCACGGCTGCGCCATGCCGCGCGGGTAGGTTGGCATCAGGAAGGCTTCGGTGAATTCCCCGAGCGCCTCCTCGCGCGCCGTGGCCTCGCCGCACCACCAGCTGGGCACGCCTGGCAGCAGCAATTCCTCGCCCAGCAGCGCGCGGGAAATGGCCGGCAGGAAGCCGTGGATGGCCGGCGTCTCCAGGAAGCCCGAGCCGGGCGCGTTGGACACCAGCACATTGCCCGCGCGCATCGCCTGCAGCAGCCCGGGCACGCCGAGCGTGGAATCCTGGCGCAGCTCGACCGGATCGCAATAGGCGTCGTCCAGGCGGCGCAGCACCACGTCGACGCGCTCCAGCCCGGCCAGCGTCTTCAGGTACACCACGTCGTTGCGTACCGTCAGGTCCTTGCCCTCGACCAGCGTGATGCCAAGGTAGCGGGCCAGGAAGGTGTGCTCGAAATAGGTTTCGTTATAGGGCCCCGGGGTGAGCAGCACGATGTGCTTGCTGACCGACGCGGCGGCGCCCGCCGCGGATTCCGGTGCGGGTGGCTGCGCTGCGGGCTGCTGCGCCAGCGTGGCCACCAGTTGCGAGAACGCGGCGGGCAGGCGCCGCACGCGCAGCTCGCGAAAGGCATCGGCGAACAGGCTGGAGATGATGAGACGGTTCTCCAGCGCGTAGCCCATGCCGGAAGGCGTCTCCGTGCGGTGGGCCATCACCGTCCAGCCGCCCTCCAAGGTATGCGCGAGGTCCACCGCGACGATATGCAGGAAGTTGCCGCCCGGCGGCTGGTAGCCCTTGAGCGGGCGCAGGTAGCCGGGATGGCCAAAGACCAGGCCGGCCGGCAGCAGCCCCTTGGACAGCAATGCCTGCGGCCCGTAGATGTCGGCCACCATGGCGTTGGCCAGCTCAGCGCGCTGCGCCACGCCGCGCTCGATCCGCTGCCAATCCTCCTCGCTCACCAGGAAGGGCAGCAGGTCCAGCGCCCAGGCGCGCGCACCGGCCTTGTCCGTGTTGTCGGCGTAGACGTTGTAGGTCACGCCGTTGTCGCGGATCTGGCGCGCCATGGCGGCGGCCTGCTGGTCAAGGCCGTCGATCCCTTCCTCGCCCAGTATCTGGAAAAAGCGCGCCCAGGGTTCGCGCAACCCGTCCCCGCATGCCCCCAGTTCATCAAGGTGCCCGGGCGGCACCGGCCGCGCGCGGTGCATCACCGCGTCGACGGCAGGGGCGGTTTCATCAAAAGGCAGGGACGGCTGAAGAGACACGGGGCGCGGCTTTGGGGGCGTGCCGGATCAGCGTTGTCGCAAATCCAGCGTGAACGGAAACTCGAGGCTGCGCCGGGGCGGTTCCACGCGCATCACGCCCGGCGTGTGGCCAAGCGTGAAGAAGCGTGTCAGGCGCCGGCTCTCAGCCTCGTACGCATTAACCGGGAAGGTCTCATAGCTACGCCCGCCCGGATGCGAAACATGATACTGGCATCCACCGATGCTGCGCCCCATCCATGTGTCGACAACGTCGAAAGTCAGCGGCGCATGCGAGGCGATGGTGGGGTGGAGCGCAGACGGCGGCGCCCAGGCGCGGTAGCGCACCCCGGCCACGAACTCGCCGACGCGCCCGGTGGGCTGCAGCGGTACCGCGCGGCCATTGACGGTGACCACATGGCGGCTGTCGTTCATGCCCAGCACGCGCACCTCGATGCGCTCGAGCGACGAATCCACGTAGCGCACGGTGCCGCCGGCACTGCCCTCCTCGCCCATCACATGCCAGGGTTCGAGCGCGGTGCGCAGCGTCAGCGACAGGCCACCGGCCGCGAGTTCGCCCACGCGCGGGAAGCGGAACTCGAAGTGCGGCGCGAACCAGGCGTTGTCGAACGCGAAGCCGGCTTCGCGCATCTCGGTGAGCACGTCCTCGAAGTCCATCTGCACGAAGGTGCCGAGCAGGAAACGGTCGTGCAGCTCCGTGCCCCAGCGCGTGAGCCGCCCGCGATAGGGCTCGCGCCAGAAGCGGGCCACCAGCGCGCGCAGCAGCAGCTGCTGCACCAGGCTCATGCGCGCATGCGGCGGCATCTCGAACGCGCGCAGCTCCAGCAGGCCGAGCCGGCCGGTGGGGCCGTCGGGCGAATAGAGCTTGTCGATGCAGAACTCGCTGCGGTGGGTGTTGCCGGTGACGTCGATGAGGATATTGCGCAGCGCACGGTCAACCAGCCACGGCGGCATGTGCGCGCCGACCCCACCCTCGGCGCCGCAGAGCCGGTCGAGCTGGTGCTGCAGCTCGGCAAAGGCGATCTCGAGCTCGTAGAGCTGGTCGTTGCGCGCCTCATCCACGCGCGGCGCCTGGCTGGTCGGGCCGATGAACATGCCCGAGAACAGGTAGGACAGCGAGGGATGGTTATGCCAGTAGGCGATCAGGCTGGACAGCACATCGGGGCGGCGCAGGAAGGGGCTGTCGGCCGGCGTGGCGCCGCCCAGCACGAAGTGGTTGCCGCCGCCGGTGCCGGTGTGGCGCCCGTCGAGCATGAACTTCTCGGTGCTGAGGTAGGTCTCGTGGGCGGCCTGGTAGAGGAATTCCGTATGGTCGACCAGTTCGTCCCAGTTGGCGGCCGGATGGATGTTGACCTCGATCACGCCGGGATCGGGCGTGACCTGCAGCAGCTTGAGGCGCACGTCGCGCGGCGGCGGGTAGCCTTCGAGCACGATCTTCACGCCCAACCCGGCGGCGGTGGCTTCCACCGCCGCCAGCAGCTCCAGGTAGTCCTCCAGCACGGTCAGCGGCGGCATGAAGACGTAGAGCATGCCGCGCTTGTCGCCCGCGGCCGCCCGCTCGGCCTTGGGGCCGGCGGCGCGACTGGGATGGCGCACTTCCACGCACAGCGCCGTACGGGTGATCCAGCCCGCGGATTCGCCGCGCTCGGGCACGCGCGCCAGGTCCGCGGCCAGGGCAGCGGGCGCGGCCGTGCCGCCGATCGTGCCCGCCCCCGGCTTGGCCCCGGCAAGCTTGCCGGCACGCGCGGCCGCGGCCGAGCCGGGCGCGGGATAGGCCGCGGTGCTGGCACGGAACTCCGCCGCCTGGCCAGGCTCGGCGCCTTGGCCGGCAAGCCCGGGCAACTGCGCGCGCAGCTGCGCCCCGGTGGGCAGCGGCGAACGCGCCGCGAACGGGTCCTGGTCGAACTGCCACGGGTAGTCGGCCTCGCTGACCCAGGGCAGGGCATCCAGCGGCAGGCGGTAGCCCATCGGCGAATCGCCGGGCAGCAGGTACATGCGGTCGTCGCGGAAGAACCACGGCCCGCTGATCCAGCGGTGAGCGGCCAGCGCCGGGCCATCTTCCAGGCCGGTGCGGCGCAGCGGCAGCACGTAGCCGGTGGGCCGCGCCAGGCCGCCATCGAACACGCGGCGCAGGCGCATGCGCTCCATCTCATCGTCGAGCCGCGCCTCCAGCGGGTCGACATTGACCGGCAGGCGGCGCTCGCGCCAGAGGTAGTACCAGGTGTCCTCATAGCCGGGCTGCACAAAGCCGGGGTTGAGCCCGAGGCGGTTGGCCAGGCTATCGAGGAAGCGGTGCGCGTCGGCCTCGGTATAGTCAGCCGGCTCGCGCTCATCGGCGAACAGCGACGGGTCCTGCCAGCAGGGCTGGCCGTCGGCGCGCCAGCAGATCGACAAGGCCCAGCGCGGCAGTTGCTCGCCCGGGTACCACTTGCCCTGGCCAAAGTGCAGGAAGCCGCCCTTGCCATAGCGCGCGCGCAGTTTATGCACCAGTTCGGTGGCATAGGCGCGCTTGGTGGTGCCGAGCGCATCGGTGTTCCATTCCGCGCCATCGCGATCCTTGACCGCGACAAAGGTCGGCTCGCCGCCCATGGTCAGGCGCACATCTTGCGCGTTGAGCTGGATATCGACCTCGGCACCCACGGCCGCCACCGCCTGCCACTGCGCCTCGGTATAGGGCTTGGTCACGCGCGGCGATTCATAGATGCGGGTGATCGACATCTCGTGGTGGAAGGTCACCTCGCTCTTGTCGACCGCGCCGCTGACCGGCGCCGCGCTGCCCGGCTCGGGCGTGCATGCCACCGGGATATGGCCCTCGCCGGCCAGCAGGCCGGAGGTGGGGTCGAGCCCGATCCACCCCGCGCCCGGCAGGTAGACCTCGCACCATGCGTGCAGGTCGGTGAAGTCCACGTCGGTGCCGCTGGGGCCGTCGATGGATTTCACGTCAGGCGCCAGCTGCAGCAGGTAGCCGGACACGAAGCGCGCGGCCAGCCCCAGGTGGCGCAACGTCTGCACCAGCAGCCAGCCGGAATCCCGGCACGAGCCGGCGCCCGTCTCCAGCGTCTGCTCCGGCGTCTGCACGCCAGGCTCCATGCGGATCAGGTAGCGGATGTCCTCTTGCAGGCGCTGGTTCAGGGCCACGAGGAAATCGCTCGTGGTCTGCTTGTTGCGCGGAATGCTCTCCACGAAGGCGGCAAAGCGCGGCGTCAGCTCGCCCTTGACCATATAGGGCGCCAGCTCGTAAGCCAGGCCGGGCTCATAGGTGAAGGGAAAATTCTCCGCGTAGGGCTCGAGAAAGAAGTCGAACGGGTTGTAGACCGCCATCTCGACCACCAGGTCGACGGTGATCTTGAACTCGGTGGTCGGCTCGGGGATCACCAGCCGGGCGAGGTAGTTGGCGAACGGGTCCTGCTGCCAGTTCACGAAATGCTGCTCGGGTTCGATGCGCAGCGAATACGAAAGGATCGGCGTGCGGCAGTGCGGGGCAGGACGGAGCCTGACCACCTGCGGCGAGAGCTTCACGGGCCGGTCGTACCGGTAGTGGGTGACATGGTTCAGTGCGACGTGTGTTGCCACTAGTGCCTCCCATTGGCGCAGGTTTCGTGTGGTTCTCTCAAGCAAGAGTTGTACCGCCCCCGGCGGCACACCCCGGATAGCGGCCGGCGGCGGCCGCCCTTGCATGGCAACATGCCCAGACTACCGCAGCATTACATGGCGCCAGCCTGTTTTGCCTTCAGGCCCTGCTCGATCAGCGAGCGCAGCTTGGCCAGCGCCCCGGGGTCGCCGTGCGCGGCGGCGCGGGCGTACCAGATCTTGGCCTGCTCGATGTCCTTCTCGACCACGCCGGGCTCGCCACGCTCGTAATAGCTGGCAACGATGTACTGGGCACCGCCGTCGCCCGCCGTGGCGGCGCGCGTGTACCACTCGAAGGCCTTGCCGTAGTCCCGCGCGAGGCCCCGTCCGGTGAAGTAATTGGTCGCCAGTTCCACCTGGGCCTGCACATGGCCGCCTTCGGCCGCGCGGCGGTACCACTGGTTGGCGGACTCCAGCGAGCGCGGCACCAGTTCGCCGTGCTCGTACATCTCGCCAAAGGTGAACTGGGCCTGCGTCATGTCGTTCTCGGCCGCGCGGTGCAGCCAGATCAGCGCCTCCTCCTGGCGCACCGGCGTGCCCTCGCCGCGCAGCAGCATCATGGCGTAGTTGTACTGCGCGAGCCGGTTGCCTTGCTGGGCCGCCTTGGCGAAATCCCGCAAGGCCGAATCGAAGGCGCCGGCATCATAGGCGGTCACCGCCTGGCGCGTGAGTTCCTGCGCCGGCGCCGGGGGCTGGCGCGCGGCCTGGGCGTGCTGGACGACAAACAGGCAGAGGGGAAGCAGCGCGGCAATTGCGGCGGCGCGCAATCGCGAAGGAAAGCGAACAGGAAGGTAGGCAGGAAAGCGACGGACAAGCGGCATGGCAGGCTCCAGGCAGGGCACGCGCTGACTCCAAGTCTACAAGTGTAGGACTCCGAAGCCGGCAGGTGCAGTCGGAAGCGGCCGGCCAGACCTTACGGTTGGCGCCACCAGTTCTGCGCCGGCTCCGCAGGCGCGGGTACGCTGCTGGGCAGCGCTTGCGCCTGCGCCAGCAGGGCCTCGGCCTCCGTGTGCAGCCTGGACAGGCAACGCGCCAGCACCCGCGCCTCCTCCGGATCCAGGCAGGCGGCCAGGCGGGCGTTGAAGGCCTGGGCCTGCGCAAAGGCAAGCTGGTAGACCGCCTCGCCCTGCTCGCTCAGGGCAAACGCCGCCGCCCGCTTGTCCTGCTCGCGCGTGGCGCGCTGCACCAGCCCGCGCGCCATCAGCGCGTGCACGGCGCGGCTTGCCAGCACCTTGTCCAGCCCGGCGCTTTGCGCCAGCTCCGTCAGGCGCGTGCCCGGCTGCTCGCCGAGGAAGGACAGCATGCGCCACTCGCGCCGGCTCACCCCGGCCGCGGCGCGCAGGTGATGCCCGCTGGCTTGCAGGGCAACGCGGGTCAGGTGATAGAGGCGGTAATTGAGGAAATCCGCCAGGCGGGCGGGATGCCGCAGCGTTTCGCCGGCGTCCCGCTCCTGGTCCTCCTGTGCCTCTGCCTGTGCCTGCTCGCCCGCCTGGCTGCCGTTCATGCCGCACCCGCAAATTTAGTTGATTTTGTCAATTATATGGCTGGGTGTTAGCGTCTGTGCCGCTGCCTAAGAACTGGCGGGCCGCGTGCCAAGCGCATCCGCCGGGGTACGGCCGGGCAGCCATGCGCCCAGGAACGAAATGCGCACATCGATGCGCGAAATCCTTCTTTGGCGCCCGCGGGCCGTATCGATAAATTGGCCGGCTTCCCGCCGATGCCGAACCAACAGGAGAACCCGTGAAACCCGCCAAACTGCTGCGCGCGCTAGTCCCCACCCTCGCCACCATGACCGCACTGGCCGCCGTGTTCCTGGCCAGCGCGCCGGCCAGCGCCCAGAACGACCGCCCGCTGCGCATCCTGGTGGGCTACCCCGCCGGCGGCACCGCCGACCTGGCCGCCCGCCTCATCGGCGACAAGCTGCGCGAGGAACTCAAGCAAACCGTGGTCATCGAGAACAAGCCCGGCGCGGGCGGCCGCCTGGTCATGGACTATGCGCGCACCCTGCCCGCCGACGGCAACACGCTGGTGGTCGCCAACTCCGCAGTGATGACCATCGCCCCGCTGACCTACCGCAAGCTGAACTACGACATCCAGCGCGATTTCGTGCCGGTGGCGCAAACCGCCAACTTCCAGCTGGCCCTGGCCACCGGCCCCGGCGCGCCGGCCAAGACGCTGAAGGAGTACGTCGAGTGGCTCAAGGCCAGCCCGGCCAAGAACAATTCCTACGCCTCGCCGGCGCTAGGCAGCATTCCTCACTTCTTTGGCTTGCTGATCGGCAAGCAGGTGGGCGTGGAGATGTTGCACGTGCCATTCAACGGCTCGGCACCGTTGATGAATGCGCTGGTGGGCGGGCAGGTGCCGGCCTCGGTCGATACGCTCGCCGATCTCACCGAGATGCATCGCGCGGGCAAGATCCGCGTCCTGGCGAGCTCAGGGACGCAGCGCTCGGTGGCATTGCCGGATGTGCCCACGTTTACCGAGCTTGGCGACAAGGACATCGAAGGGCTTGGCCGCTACGGGTTCCTGGCGCCGGCCGGCGTGCCGAGGGCAACGATCGACCGGCTGAATGCGGCGATCGTGCATGCGGTGCAGTCGGCGGATCTGAAGGAGCGGTTCCTGAAGCTGGGGCTGGAGCCGCAAACCGGGAGCGCGGAGCAGTTCGGCAAGGTGCTGGCAGCGGATGCCGGGCGGTGGGGGCCAGTGGTCAAGGCCTCTGGCTATACCGGAGATTAAGAATATCCTGCCATATTTCATCGAATTTATTCATTCCATAAATGTTATATTCCACATGGATTGAATAAACAAAAAATTACATCACGTTATTTACCGAATTGATGCCGATCAGGTCAGCGGCCCGACCGGCACCGACAAAGCCATGCCCACCAGAAACACCCTGTTCATCATGTGCGACCAGCTGCGCCAGGACCACCTGGCGTGCTACGGTCACCCCACGCTGCGCACAAAGCACATCGACGCCCTGGCCGCGCGCGGCGTGCGCTTCACCAAGGCGTTCGTCACCTCCGGCGTTTGCGGCCCGAGCCGCATGAGCTTCTACACCGGGCGCTACCCCAGCAGCCACGGCGCCACCTGGAACCGCGTGCCGCTGTCTGTTGGCGAAGTCACGCTGGGCGAATACCTGAAGGACAGCCACCGCGCGCTGGCGCTGGCCGGCAAGACGCACGTGATGCCCGACAACGCCAACATGAAGCGCCTGCATCTCGACGGCGGCAGCGAGCTGGAAACGCTGCTGCGCAGCGGGCACTTTGTCGAAGTCGACCGCCATGACGGCCACCACGCCGAGCCGCACAGCGCTTATGCCGAGTGGCTGCGCAAGCAAGGCTACGACAGCGCCGACCCGTGGACGGACTACGTGATCAGTGCCGAGAATGCGCAGGGCGAGATCGTGTCGGGCTGGCAGATGCGCAATGCCGGCCTGCCCGCACGCGTGGCGCAAGCACATTCGGAGACGGCGTATACGGTGGGCCAGGCAATGCAGTACATCGCCGCGCGCGGCGACGACCCGTGGGTGTTGCACCTGTCGCTGGTCAAGCCGCACTGGCCCTATATGGCGCCCGCGCCCTACCATGCGGCCTACTCGCTGGACGACTGCCTGCCGCTCAAGCGCCACGAGGCGGAGCTGGACAACCCGCATCCGGTGCTCGACGCGTACCGCACGCAGGAAGAATGCGCCAACTTCATGCGCAGCGAAGTCTCGGACACGGTGCGTCCCGCCTATCAAGGCCTGGTGCAGCAGATCGACGATCGCCTGGGTGAGTTGTGGGAACAACTGGAGCGCCTGGGCCGCTGGGAAGACACGCTGATCGTGTTCACGGCAGACCACGGCGACTTCCTGGGCGACCACTGGCTCGGCGAGAAGGAGCAGTTCTACGACACCGTGCAGAATATCCCGCTGATTGTCTACGACCCCTCGGCCGAAGCCGACGCCACCCGCGGCAGCGCGGACGCGCGCTTGGTCTCGGCCGTGGACGTGGTGCCGACCGTGCTGGACGCGCTGGGCCTGCCGCCGGCCGACCATCGCGTGGAAGGCCGCTCGCTGCTGGACCTCACGCGCGAGCGCGGCAATGGCCAGTGGCGGGATTTCGTGGTGTCGGAGCTGGACTACGCGTATCGCGGCGCGCGGATCGCGCTGGGCCGGCAGCCGGGCGAGTGCCGGGCGTGGATGGTGCGCAATGCGCGCTGGAAGTATGTGCACTGGCAGGGTTTCCGCCCGCAGCTGTTCGACCTGGAACGCGACCCGGACGAGTTCTTCGACCTGGGCGAGGATGCCGGCCACGAAGCCATCCGCTCGACGATGCGGCTGCACCTGCTGGAGTGGTTCTGCACCCTCAAGCCGCGCACAACGGTGAGCAACGACGAAGTAGCGGCCAAGACCAATGTCTACAAGCAGGCCGGCGTGTTTTTTGGCGTTTGGTGAGGTGGCTTGAATCGTGGCATGCCGCGCCGGGATAGCGCCCGGGATAGCGCCCGGGGTTAAAGATTCCTGCCGGTCTGGCCGTAATACCGCTTAAGCCGCCCTGGGCACTAATGCCAGGGCAATGGCCAGGAGGGGTGGAGCCCGGGCTGACGCCGTCGAATCTTGTCAGGCAAGCATGGAGAGTCCTCGCCACGATCATGGAACGCAACCGCTGCAAGGTTTTGGAATGGGCAATTTGGTCCTGCTCGAGGATGAGGTCGAGCTGCGCGAGGAAATAGCGGCTTTCCTGCAAAAGCGAGGCTGGAAGGTCAGCCAGGCCGGCAGCCTGGCGCAATTCCTGCCGCTGGCCGCGCAGGCGGACATCGCCGTCATCGACGTCATGCTCCCCGACGGCACGGGTTTCGATGCGGCCAGCCGCCTGCGCCGCGAGCGCCCCGGCTGCGGCATCGTCATGCTCACGGCCCGCGGCGAAACGCAGGACAAGCTGCACGGCCTGAACGGCGGGGCGGACCACTATCTCGTCAAGCCGATCAAGCTGCTCGAATTCGACGCCATCCTGCGCGCCCTGAGCCGCCGCGTCGTCTCCAACTGGTGGCTCGACCGGCAGGCCAGCACGCTGGTGGCGCCGGCGGGAGCCCGCCTGGCCGTGTCGTCCAACGAGAGCAAGCTGCTCGAAATGCTGGCGCTCCATCCCACCCAGCCCGTCGATCGCCGCCAGATCGCCGAAGGCTTCGGCTTTGACTGGCTGAGCTACGACGAGCGCCGGCTGGAGACCATGGTCAGCCGCCTGCGGCAACGCTGGCGCAGCGAATCGGGCAGCGAATTGCCGCTCAAGACCGCCCACCGCAAGGGCTATACGTTCGCCGCGCCCATCGCGCTGGCCTGAACCTGCACGCCCGGCGGCGCCGACGGCAGAAAAATCGTGGCGCGGCATCCCTGCCCGGGCGCACTGTCCAGGGTCAAGGTGCCACCCTGCATTTCCACCATGCGCCGGGCCAGCGACAAGCCAAGCCCGGTCCCCGGTTTCTGGCCGGCATTCTGGCCGCGATAAAAGCGCTCGAATACACGCGGCAGGTCCGCCGCCTCGATACCGGGACCGTTGTCCTGCACTTCCAGCACCACGCCTTCGGCCACCTCCCGGCCCCGCAAGACCACCCGGCAGCCCGCGGGCGTGTACTTCACCGCGTTATCGGCCAGCGTGCGCAATGCCAGCCGCAGCAGGCTGGCGTCGCACGGGAAGGCTTCTGGCAAGCTCGCCCCATCCACCGCCAGCCGGTGCCCCTCTGACAGCAGTTGCGCCGCTGCCGCGGCGTCCTCCAGCAAGTCCGCCAGGCTGGTGGGTGACGGCCGGGAGCCATGCCGCAGCAATTCGAAGCCATCCTCATGCAGGGAGTCATTGAGCAGCATGGTCAGGCGCTGTGTGGCGCGCAGGATCTTCTGGTACCGGGCCGAGGTCTGCGGGTCATCATGGGCATCGTCCAGGTCCAGGTTCTGCGCCGTGGCATCGATCACCGCCAGCGGCGTGCGCAGTTCATGCGAGACGGTGGACAGGAACTGCCGCTGCTCCTCCTGCGCGCGCCGCTCCAGCGACAGCGACGCTTCCACCTGCGCCATGGCGCTCCTGAGCGCCTGGGTGCGCAAGGCGACCTTGACCTCCAGGTCGCGCTCGGCCTGGCGGGCCACGCGCAAGGCTTCGGCCTGGGCGGCCTCCTTTTCGGCGCGCATGTCGGTGTAGCGCCAGCTGATGGCCGAATTCATGATGAGCAAGAACGCCATCATGCCCAGGTAGTTGGCGTTATCGACGAACGGGCCGGGATCGATCACGCCGACATTGCGCGCCAGGCGCAGCACGGTGCCGCCAAAGAGCAGAACCAGGACGAAAAAAAGCACACGCGCGGCCTTTTGGCCGCGCCAGGTCATCGCCGCGGAAGCGATCAGCAGTATGCCCATGGTAACCAGGCCCCAGAGCAGCGCCAGTGGGCGTATCCACCAGACGTTACCCAGCAGCAGGCAGGGGGTCATGACCAGCGCCACGCCCCAGGCCAGCAGCGAAAAACCGATGGCCCAACGCCGCCATGGCGACTCGTACAGGCCCAGGTAGTGCGCCGTGAACAAGGTGCCAAGCGGCGTCGCAAAAAACCAGCTCACCACGTAGACGGCATCGCTCGTCAACGGCCATCCAGGCAGGAGGTACTGATACGTGAAGCCCTCGGCGGACAGCGAGGTGAACAGATTGGCCAGTACCGTCAGGCTGAACAGGCCAAAGGAGAGATTACGCGTGACCCAATAAAACCAGACGCTGGTAATCAGCAAGACCAGGTGCGCTGCGTAGAACAAGCCAAACAGAAGCAGCTCGGTGCCGATAAAGGAAATGAACGCTTCCGGCGACCACACCACCAGGGGAAAGCTCATCGTGCTGGTACTGCGCACGCGCAAATACAGCGTGACCGGCTTGTCCACGGGCAAGTCGAGCTGAAACACCGGATTGCGGTAATCCACGTCGCGCCCCGCCACCGGCCGCCTGTCGCCGGACACCCGCTGCGCGTATCCGCCCGCCGCTAGCGGCTCGAACAGCGTGACGTCGTCCAGCAGCGCCGAGCGCAGCTCCAGCAACCATACCGGCGCGGCTTCCTCGGGGCGCGTCAAGGTGATGCGCAGCCAGACGGCCCCCTTCAGGTAGCCAAGGGCGGGAGGGGAGTACTGGGGCTGGAAGGCCACCGCGAACTCGGGCCGCGTTAGCTGCTCGATGGTCAGCACATCCTGCGGATCGCGCAGCAACTCCCAATGCTCGCCGAGAGAGACCTCTCCCGCCGGCGGCAGACGCATTTCCGCCCATGCGGCGGAGTGGCAGAGCCAGCACAAGAGAACGATCCAGAATAGCCGAAGCATTGTCCTTTCCAGTCGTGTTTCGCGAAAAAGGCCATGACTATATCCCAGCAAGGATCGGGCTTTTTCACTTTGCCTGGCAATGTCAGGATTTGTCAGTTTTGCGGTGATTCCATTGGATAGGATCGGCGCAGATAAAAGTACTCGACATCTATCCGCCATGCGTAATCCAGCCCGTCGCACTCACTGCGATATCCAACATGGCGTCACCGAGGGGAACCAGTCAGTGACGACACCGCAAGACAAAGCGCGACGGCCCCGCTCAGCCACCCACGGCGCCGTCGCCACCGTGGGCCTGGCAGCGTTCCTGCTTGCCGTTACCATCGTGCGCACCGACCGGCCCTTCGGCGAGAACATGGTCCATTCGGCCTTGTTCATCGTCGGGGCGACGGCAGCGGCCATCTTCCTGCTCGACCTGAGCTGGCAGAAGGTGCACTTGCGCGCCGCCACCGGCCTGGATTTTTCCCGGGACAATCCGTCGTGGCACCGCAGCCTGGCCAAGTTTGCGGGCCTGCTTGGCAGCATGGGCTTTGTCGGCCTGCTGTACTGGCTGTTCCCCGAATACCATGCGGCCTTCTACGCGCGCTATTTCTCCATGCTGGCGATCGTGCTGCCGGCCTGGGTCGCACTGGCGCTGCCCTATTTCTTCTTTGTCGACCGCAAGATGGCCCGGCCCCTGGACGGCTACTGGCACATGGGCAAGCTGGTCACGTTGCAGTGGGACAAGATGGATGGCAAGGTGGTGGGGCAGCATCTGCTAGCCTGGTTGATCAAGGGCTTCTTCCTGCCCCTGATGTTCACCTATATGTGCAATGACCTGGCACGCTTCATCGCCGCCGACTTTGCGCTGCTGACGAGCTTCAAGGCCTGGTTCGACCTGCTCTACGGCTTGCTGTACTTCATCGATGTCGGCCTGGTGGTGATGGGCTACCTGATGGCGCTGCGCATCACCGACACGCACGTGCGCTCGGCCGAGCCGTCCATGCTGGGCTGGGCGGTGGCGCTGATATGCTACGAGCCGTTCTGGTCGCTGATCGGGCGGCAGTACCTGCATTACGAGACCGGCCTGCAGTGGGGCGCGTGGCTTTGGAACACGCCGCTGCTCTATGGCATCTGGGGCAGTGCGATCCTGGTGCTGACGGCGATCTACGTCTGGGCGACGGTGATCTTCGGCGCGCGGTTCTCGAACCTGACCCACCGGGGCATCATCACCAACGGGCCTTACCGGTGGACCAAGCATCCCGCCTATGTGGCCAAGAACCTGTCCTGGTGGATGATCTCCATCCCCTTCATGGCCCAGGGCTCAGCGGATGAAACGCTGCGCCACTGCCTGCTGCTGCTGGCCTTGAATGGCATCTATGCGATGCGGGCCATGACGGAAGAGCGGCATTTGTCCCGGGATCCGGACTATGTGGCTTACGCCAGATGGATCGACCACAATGGCATGTTCCGCTTCCTGCGGCATCTGCCTGTGCTGGGGAATCTGCGCTACAGGCCACCGGTGCCACTTGAGCCGACCGTCTGACTCCCTGGCCGCCTGATTACCCATCGGCCGGCACCCTGTTGCCGGCCGATGGCATCACCCCACGAACCGATATCCCACCCCCACCTCCGTCATCAGGTGCGAGGGTTGCGCGGGATCGGCTTCCAGCTTGTGCCGCAGGTGCCCCATGTACACCCGCAGGTAGTGGCTGCTCTCCGAGTGCGCCGGCCCCCAGACTTCGCGCAGCAGTTCGCGATGCGTCATGACCTTGCCGCGATGCGCGATCAGCACGGCGAGCAGCCGATACTCGATCGGCGTCAGGTGCACGTCCTGCCCGGCGCGGGTGACCACGCGGTTGGCCAGGTCGATCTGCACCTCGCCAAAGCCGATCTGCGGCGTGCCTTGCGGATTGGTCTTGGCATGGCGGCGCAGCAGCACGCGCACGCGCGCGATCAGCTCGCCCACGCCGAAGGGCTTGGTCAGGTAGTCGTCCGCGCCGGCGTCCAGCGCGGCGATCTTGTCGTCCTCGCCGGAGCGCGCCGATAGCACCAGCACCGGCACTTCGGTCCAGGTGCGCATCTCGCGGATCAGCGTCATGCCGTCGCCATCGGGCAGGCCCAGGTCGAGGATCACCACGTCGGGCTGGCGCGTGCCTGCATCGATCAGGCCGCGCTTGAGCGTCTCGGCCTCATGCACGGCGCAGCCTTCTGCCTGCAGCGCCTCGCGCACGAAGCGCCGGATATGCGGCTCGTCTTCGACCAGCAAGACAGTTGGCGAAAATTCAAATGCCATTTCAGTTGGACTCCTTGTTTGCTGCATCGTGCGCAACCAGCCCGGCACCGTTGCCGTGCGCGGCTAGCAGCGCCGATTCAAGTGCCTCGGGCGGCTCGGGCTCGATCGCAGGCGGATTGCCGCGCGGCAGCGCCACGACAAAGCACGCGCCGGTGTGGTCCGCGTTCACGCTCTCCACCCAGATGCGCCCGCCGTGCACCTGCACGATGGCCTCGCACACGGCCAGCCCGAGGCCAACGCCCGCAGTCGCGGACTCGCGCTCGCCGCGCGTGAATTTCTGGAAGATCGAGAGCTCTTGCCCGCGCGGCACGCCGGGGCCGTCGTCCGCCACCGCGAGCCGCACCTCCGCTTCGACCACTTCGCCGGAGATGCGGATGCCGGTGCCCGGCGGCGTGTACTTGGCAGCGTTCTCCAGCAGGTTGCACAGCACCCGCTCCATCAGCACCGCATCGCACTCCACCAGCGGCAGCGCCGATAGATCCGCGACCGACACGCGGTGCCGCGACAACGCATCACGCATGCCGGCCAGCGCCGCGCCGACCAGCTCTTCGAGCGACTGCCACTCCTTTTGCATACGCACGTCGCGGCTTTGCAGCCGCGCCATGTCGAGCAGGTTGACCACCATGGTGCGCATGCGCAGCGCTTGCTCGCGCATGGCACCGACGGTTTCCGACAGCGACGGCGGCAGCGGCGGCTCGGTGCGCTGCATGGTCTCGGCCATGCCGATCAGGCTGGTCAGCGGCGTGCGCAGATCATGCGAGACGGCGGCCAGCAGCGAGCTGCGCAGCCGCTCCGACTCCATCGACACCAGCGCCTGCTGCGCCACCTCCACATAATGCAGCCGCTCGATGGCGATGGCGATCAGCGTGGCGAACACGTCGATCTGCCGGCGCCGCTCGGGCCGCGCGAAGGCGCGCCACTCCTGCGGCTCCACCGCCAGCACGCCGCGCGTCTGCATCGGCGCCTTGAGCGGCAGGTAGAGCACGGTGCTGCCCGGCAGCGTATGCGTGCCGGTGCCGGCGGGCTGGCCGTGATCGAACACCCATTGCGCCAGCACGGGATCGATCGCGTCATTGCCACGCTGCGTGGGGTCGATCACCGGCGGCATCAACCGCCCCTTGGGCGAGACGAGGAAGAATGCCGAGCGCGCGCCAAGCGCGGCTTGCAGGAAGCGGCTGCTGATGTCGATGATCTGCTCGGGCATCAAGGCAGCGGACAGCTCGCGCGCCAGCTCGTACAGGGTGCGCGCATCGGTCTCGCGCTCCACCGACACCTGGGCCTGCTCGCGCAGCCCGGCGGTAAGCTGGCCGATCACCAGACCCACCGTCAGCAACACCGCGAACGTCACGAGGTACTGCACGTCGCTCACCGCGAAGGACATGCGCGGCGGCACGAAGAAAAAGTCGAAGGCCGCCACCGACAGCACCGAGGCCAGCGCGGCGGGGCCGCGGCCGTGGCGCAGCGCCACGCCGACCACGGCCGCGAGGAACAACATCGCGATATTGACCAGGTCGAACCACGGCCGCGTCAGCGCCGACAACAAGCTGGCGCCCCCGCACCATGCAACCGCCCACAGGTAGTCGATGCGGTGCGCCACCACGCTGCTGTCGTCGTTGCGTGCCGGATCCTCGCGCACGTCGGCGCGCCCGCCAGCCGGTTGCGCGCGGCCGCGCGTATCGGCGCCCATGGCGTCGGCGGCCACGCGGATCACGTCGATCTCCGGACAGCCGAGCGCCAGCGAATCGGCAAAGCTATGGCGCCCGAACAGCCAGGCGCGCGCGCCCAGGAACGGCGACAAGCCGAGTGCCAGCAGCGCCCGGCCGCGTGCCAGGAGGCTGCCGCCGCTGCGGCGCCAGTTGCCGGGGGCCCGCCCGACCACCACCTTGGTGAGGTTGTGGCGCCGCACATAACCCGCCACCGCCTGCACGATATCGCTGCCAGCCAGCGTCTCGGTGCGCGCGCCCAGCTCTTCGGCCAGCCGCATCGCCTCCTCGATATTCGCGCGCTCGTGCTCCGCGAGCGGCGCCAGGCGCGGCGTGGCCACCGTGACCACATGCCAGTCGCAATCGAGCTGCCCGGCCAGCCGGCGCGCGCTCTTGACCACCTGCGCGGCATCGTCGCCGGTGCCGATGCACGCGAGCACCGCCTCGCGCGTGCGCCATACGGGCCGGATGGATTCGGCATGGCGGTATGCGCGCACGTCGTCGTCGACGCGGTCGGCGGTGCGGCGCAGCGCGAGCTCGCGCAACGCGATCAGGTTGCCCTTGCGGAAAAAATTGGTGGCCGCGGTGCGCGCCTGCTCCGGCAGGTAGACCTTGCCGTCGCGCAGGCGCCGCAGCAATTCGTCGGCGGGCAGGTCCACCAGGATGACTTCGTCGGCGTCATCGAAGACCGTGTCAGGTACCGTCTCCCACACACGGATGCCGGTGATGCCGCCCACCGCCTCGTTGAGGCTGTCCAGGTGCTGCACGTTGACGGTGGTCCACACATCGATGCCGGCCGAGAGCAGCTCCTCGATGTCCTGCCAGCGCTTGGGGTGGCGGCTGCCGGAGGCGTTGGAGTGCGCCAGTTCGTCGACCAGGATCAGCGCCGGGCGCCGGGCCAGCGCGCCGTCCAGGTCGAACTCCTGCAGCACGCGGTCGTCGAGCTTGTGATGCGGCATGGCCTTCATCGGCAGCCGCTCCAGCCCCGCGATCAGCGCCTCGGTCTCGGCGCGGCCATGGGTCTCCACCACGCCGATCACGACATCGCTGCCCTGCTCGCGCAGCGCACGCGCTGCGCTCAGCATGGCGAAAGTCTTGCCCACGCCCGCGGAGGCGCCGAAATACACCCGCAGCTTGCCGCGCGCGGCGCGCTCGCCCTCCTGCTGCATGCGTTGCAGCAAGGCATCTGGATCGGGCCGGCCGGGGGCGTCGCGCTGGGCGGTGTCAGGCATGGTGGGGGTCATTGCCCGGGAGGAGGATGGATGAAACGATTGTGCCACGCTTAAGGTCTAGCACAGGCACGAATAACATACTTCGGGCGCGGGCCGAAGCCGCCGAACGGGCCAAGACCACGAGCTACGACGACGGCTGTCTCTCCCTTAGTGGATGCATGGCGAGGCAATCGCGTGCGCCCTCACTGCTTCCCGGCATCCAGCGCCAGATTCAACTGGAGCACATTCACCACCGGATCCCCCATCACCGCAAGCAGCGGCTTTTCCGTGTTGGCCGCAACCAGCGCTTCTACGCGCTCCAGCGGCAAGCCGCGCAACCGGGCCACCCGTGCCGCCTGGTACTGCGCGGCGGCCGGGCTGATCTGCGGATCGAGGCCACTGCCGGAAGCCGTGACCAGATCCACCGGCACGGGCGCCTTGTTGCCAGGGTCCGCCTCGCGCAGCGCGTCGATACGGGCGCGCGCGGCATCGGTCAGGGCCGGGTTGCTCGGGCCGAGGTTGGAGCCGCCGGAAGCTGCCGCGTTGTATGGCATGGGCGCGGTGGCCGACAAGCGGCCCCAGAAGTACTTCGGATCCGAGAACGGCTGGCCGATCAGTTCCGAGCCGATGGCGCGGCCGTCCTTGACGATCAGCGAGCCGGCCGCTTCATGCGGGAACGCGACGCGCGAGATGCCAGTGATCACGCCGGGGTACAGCAGGCCGGTAACGGCCGACAGCACGACGAAGATCGTCAGCATGGGGCGCAGCAGGCCACCCTGGATGGGCGTGGCGGGCTGGGCGGGTTGGACTTGCGTATTCATGGATGGCTCCGTTTATGTTCAGCGCGTTCGATGCGTTCGATGCTGCGCTCAGACCCAGCCGAACAGGGTCAGGATCATGTCGATCACCTTGATGCCGACAAAGGGCACCAGGATGCCGCCAAGGCCGTACACCAGCAGGTTGCGCCGCAGCAAGATGGCCGCGCCGAGCGGCCGGTACACCACGCCGCGCAGCGCCAGCGGGATCAGCACCACGATGATCAGCGCGTTGAAGATCACCGCCGACAGGATGGCCGAGGCCGGCGTGGACAAGCCCATCACGTTGAGCTGGTTGAGCTGCGGGTACGTGGTGGCGAACGCTGCCGGGATGATGGCGAAGTACTTCGCCACATCATTGGCCACGCTGAAGGTGGTGAGCGAGCCGCGCGTCATCAGCATCTGCTTGCCGATCTCGACGATTTCGATCAGCTTGGTCGGATTACTGTCGAGGTCGACCATGTTGCCGGCTTCTTTCGCCGCCTGCGTGCCGCTGTTCATCGCCACCGCCACGTCGGCCTGCGCCAGCGCCGGTGCGTCGTTGGTGCCGTCGCCGGTCATCGCCACCAGGCGGCCTTCGGCCTGGTAGTCGCGGATCAGCTTGAGCTTGGCTTCGGGTGTGGCTTCGGCAAGGAAGTCATCGACGCCGGCCTCCGCTGCGATCGACGCGGCGGTGAGGCGGTTGTCACCGGTGATCATCACCGTCTTGATGCCCATCTTGCGCAGCTCGCCGAAACGCTCGCGAATGCCGGCCTTGACGATGTCCTTGAGCTCCACCACGCCAAGCACGCGTACATGTTCGCCATCGGTGCTGGACTCCGCCACCACCAGCGGCGTGCTGCCGGCGCGGGCCACGTCGTCCACCGCCTGCATCACGGCGTCGGGGAACTTGCCGGCGCGCTCGGTCACGTACTTGCGCACGGCATCGGCGGCACCCTTGCGCACGCTGCGCCCGCCGGCATCCACGCCGCTCATGCGGGTCTGCGCGGTGAACGGCACGAAGATCGGGCGCAGTGCGCTGATATCGGGCGTGGCGGCGCCGGCCTGCTGGCGCGCCAGCGTGACGATGCTGCGGCCTTCCGGCGTCTCATCGGCCAGCGATGACAGCCAGGCGGCTTCGGCCAGTTGCTGCGCCGACACGCCGGGCGCGGCGATAAAGCGCGAAGCCTGGCGGTTGCCGTGCGTGATGGTGCCGGTCTTGTCGAGCAGCAGCACGTCCACGTCGCCGGCGGCTTCCACCGCGCGGCCCGAGGTGGCGATCACGTTGGCTTCCATCATGCGGCTCATGCCGGCCACGCCGATGGCCGACAGCAGGCCGCCGATGGTGGTCGGGATCAGGCACACCAGCAGCGCGATCAGCACGGTGATGGTGACGGGCATGCCGGCCTTGGCGACGAACACGCTGTACACCGAGAACGGCTGCAGCGTGGCGGTGGCCAGCAGCAGCACGATGGTCAGGCCCACCAGCAGGATGGTCAGCGCCAGTTCGTTCGGCGTCTTCTGGCGCTTGGCGCCTTCCACCATGGTGATCATGCGGTCGATGAAGCTCTCGCCCGGATTGGTGGTGATGCGCACCACGATCCAGTCGGACAGCACGCGCGTGCCGCCGGTGACCGAAGAAAAGTCACCACCGGATTCGCGGATCACGGGAGCCGATTCACCGGTGATGGCGCTCTCGTCCACCGAGGCCACGCCTTCGATCACGTCCCCGTCGCCAGGCACCATGTCGCCCGCCTCGACCAGCACCACGTCGCCACGGCGCAGCGCGGCAGCGCCGCGCGCCTCGGTGGCGCCCGCGGCGCGGTAGTCGCGCCGGCCTTCCTTGACCAGCTTGGCGGTGACGGTGGTCTTGAGCCCGCGCAGCGCTTCGGCTTGCTGCTTGCTGCGGCCCTCGGCCAGCGCTTCGGCAAAGTTGGCGAACAGCACGGTGAACCACAGCCACACCGACACGGCCAGGATAAACCCGGCGCTCTCGCCGCCCGCCGTGGCGGGCGAGAACAACGCGCGGAAGAACAGGATCGTGGTCAGGATGCTGCCCGCATAGACCACGAACATCACCGGGTTGCGCAACTGGTCGCGCGGCGAGAGCTTCTTCACCGAATCGAGCAGGGCCGGCTTGACGAGCTCGGGCGCGAACATGCCGCCGCGCGGGCGATGATGGCCGCCGCTCTTTTGCGCGGCCAGGGCCGGCGTGACCACGCTGGTGGCCGGGGTAGTGTTTGCCGGTGCCGCGCCGGCATTCTTGCTGCGCGTCACCATGGATTCTTGTTGCATGCGTTTCTCCATTACTTGCTAGCCGCCGAGACCACCGGCGCCTGCAGCTGCTCCGCCACCGGGCCCAGCGCCAGCGCCGGGATATAGGTGAGCGCGCCCACCATCAGCACCGAGCCGACCAGCAGCACCACGAACAGCGGGCCGTGCGTGGGCATGGTGCCGCCCGTCACCGGCAGCCTGCGCTTGGCCGCCAGCGAGCCCGCCATGGCCAGGATCGGCACGATGATCCAGAAGCGGCCGAACCACATCGCCGCGGCCAGCGCCACGTTGTAGAAGGGCGTGTTGGCGGACAAGCCGCCGAAGGCGCTGCCGTTGTTGTTGGCAGCCGACGAGAACGCATAGAGGATTTCCGAGAAGCCGTGCGTGCCTGGGTTGAACACACCGGCGCGGCCCGGCTCCACCATCACCGCCACCGCCGTGCCCAGGAGCACCAGCAGGGGCGTGACGAGGATCGCCACCGCGGTCATCTTCATCTCATAGGTCTCGATCTTCTTGCCCAGGTACTCCGGCGTGCGGCCGATCATCAGGCCCGCGATGAACACGGCGAGCACCGCATACACCAGCATGCCGTACAGGCCCGAGCCCACGCCGCCGAACACCACTTCGCCAAGCTGCATCAGCAGCATCGGCACCAGCCCGCCGATGGCGGTGAAGGAGTCGTGCATGGCGTTGACCGCGCCGCACGACGCCGCCGTGGTGATGGTGGCGAACAGCGCGGTGGCGGCAATGCCGAAGCGCGTTTCCTTGCCTTCCATATTGCCGCCCGCCTGCAGCGCGCTGGCCGCATGGTCGATCGGCAAACCCGCCAGTGCGGCGTTGGCCTGCTGCTCGGAGGCTGCGGCGACGCATGCCATCACGATGAAGATCACCGCCATCGATGCCAGGATCGCCACGCCCTGGCGGCGGTCCTTGACCATCTCGCCGAAGGTGAAGCACAGCGCCGCGGGGATCAGGAAGATGGCCAGCATCTCGATCAGGTTGGCAAGCTCGGTCGGGTTCTCGAACGGATGCGCCGAATTGGCGTTGAAGAAGCCGCCGCCGTTGGTGCCGAGCATCTTGATGGCTTCCTGCGAAGCCACCGGGCCCATTGCCAGCGTCTGCTTGTCGGTCTTCATGGCCTCCATCACCGGCGCGCCCTTGGCGTCGAGCACGGGCTGGCCGGCTGCGTCCACCTTGGGCTGGCTGTATTCGACCGGCGTGACCAGGCTGACTTCCTTGTAGCTGTCGAAATTCTGGATCACGCCCTGGCTGACCAGCGCCAGCGCGATCGCGGCGGCAATCGGCACCAGCACGTAGAGCGTGCAGCGCGTCATGTCGACCCAGAAGTTGCCGATGGTGGCCGCGCTCTGGCGCGCAAAGCCGCGGATCAGCGCGAACACCACTGCGATGCCGGTGGCCGCCGAGAAGAAGTTCTGCACCGTGAGCGCCAGCATCTGCGTGAGATAGCTCATGGTGGATTCGCCCGCATAGCCCTGCCAGTTGGTATTGGCGACGAAGCTCACGGCGGTGTTGAAGGCCGAGTCCGGCGACACCGCGCCGAATCCTTGCGGGTTAAGCGGCAGCCAGGCCTGCATGCGCTGCAGCGCATAAACCGCCACCACGCCCAGCATGTTGAAGGCGATGACCGCGATGGCATATTGCTTCCAGCCCATCTCGGCATTGGCGCGCACGCCCGCCACGCGGTACAGCACGCGCTCAAGCGGGCGGCCCCAGGCCGTGGCGAGGTAGCGGTCGTCTTCCATCGCGCGGCGGATATAACGCCCCACGAAGGGCGCGAGCGCCAGCAGGATGGCTAGGTAGAGGACCAGTAGTCCCAGGAATTCGGTGGACATCAGAATTTCTCCGGCCGGAACAGGGCGATCAGGAGGTAGATAAAGACAGCAACGGCGAGCACGCCGCCCAGCAGGTCAGCCCAGTCCATCACAGCCTCCTGTCGGTGGCGCTGTCCTTGCGGCGCGCGTCGGCGGCTTCTGCGCCCGGCCCCTCGGCCGCTCCCGGCGGTTTGCCTCCGAGCGCGGCGCACAAGAGCAGCAGTGCGCCAGTCAGCGCACCAAACAGCAACAAACCAATGAAATAGATCCCGTCCATGGCAACACACCGTGAGTGATTCACAGATGGCAGATTAGGGATCGAGTGGTAAAAACGGGGTAGAGAGGGGAGGCGGGGGTGTAAAGAAGATATAAAAATCGCGTAAAAACGGTGCGAGAGCCCGTGGCGGCGCCCATCCCGCTTGCCGGGCATCGGCGCCAGCCAAAAAAATGCCCCACAGGCTGTTGGCCTTGCGGGGCTATGCAGGTCGCCGAAGCCGGCTGTGGCGCCGGCCGCGTCAGGAGCGCCTGATCCGTTACGTCGGTTGCATGGTCAGTTGTACGGTCAGTTGTAGGTAAAGACCGCCGACTTGTTGCTGTTATCCAGCATGCGGTACCCGAACAGCAGCCCGCGGTTGGTGGTAGCCGTAAAGGCCGGCACCGCTGCGTTGACCACGATCGAGGTCGCGCCCCTGGGCGCCGGCGTGGAGGTGCTCCAGGTGCCGCTGTTGTCGACCGTGGCGGCAACGCTGCCGATCTGCTGGGCGGAGACATTCTGCACCCAGTCCGCCGTCAGCGACGTCTGCGCACCGGCCAGGCTGGCGTTGGACGGGTCCAGTGCGGCCAGCGACTTGCTGCCCAGCGTGTTCCACGGCAGGTTCGCCCCTTGGGTGGCCGGCACGAGGTCGCTCAGCAGGGTCTTGTTGTAGCTGTAGGTCGGCGTGGTGCTGGTGCCATGGAACAGCTCGATGCGGTACTTCGCACCCTTGACCACCTTGGAGGCATCCGCGTTGTCCGCCGCTTGCGCCCACACCAGGCTGGCAGGATTGCCCGCCAGGGTGCTGGCCGCGCTACCGCTGAGGCCCGCGGTCCGCGAGAACCAGAAGTTCGGGCAGTTGTACGACGGCGAGGGCGGGCTGAGCTCGTTGCCGCACTGGGCGGTGACGGGCACCGTGCCGGTCTTGTTGCTCACGTCCATATAGGTCTGGCCCACCTCGGCCGGGACCGGCGCGATATAGACGATGCCATTGCTCGGCAAGCCGGGCCCGGTTACGCGCGCATAGCTCAGGGGGGCGTTGTTGACGACGCTGCCCGGGCCCTTGGCGTTGATCATGAACTGGATGCCGCTCTGGAAGTGGCTGTAGTTGTTGTTGCTCTTGTTGAAACCCGGGTTCATCTGCTCGACGCGCCGGATCTGGAGCTTGAGGGTCACATCGACGGGCTGCTGGTTGCCGACCAGCCACCAGCTCGACGGATGCGCGCTGGACGCGCCGCCCGCGATATCGCGTGCCGTGGTGATGATGTTGCCGGGGTTGCCGCTGGCGTCCAGGTACCGGATATTGAAGATGGCTTCGTCACGCCCCGAGGCCGTTGACGCGGCGGGATAGAACGCCATGATTTCCGGCACGCTGAACTGTGCGCCCGTCATGGTATCGCTGGTCAGGATGCCGTAGAGCAATTGCCCGAAGTAAAAACCGTTGTGCAGGAAATCGACACCGGCCGCGTTGCTGATGTCGGCAGCGATGTTCTGGCATGCGGACGCCACCCCATCGACTTCCGGGCCGCCCTGCGATGCGCTCAGGCTGGTATTGGAGGACGTCACGCGCTGCGCGACGGGCAGCGCGAAGCAGGCTGAGAGCCCCTTGGCGACCGCCTGCGCTGCCTGCGGCAGGGCCGCAACGGCGACTGCCGGCGCGGCGAGCGTGCCGCCCGTGCTGGTGGCGGTGGCGATGGCCACGGGCGTCGGGTTGTCGACGGTGGCCAGCGCCAGCTTGCCGGTGGCCGGATCCGTGACCACCTTGACGATATCGAGCACCTGGTCGGCGGTATTGCCCACGCCGGCGGCCGTGGCGGCGGTGATGGCGGTCGAGAACGGATCGTAATTGGCGGGCGCGCCGATGGCGGCGAGCACGCTGGCGAGCTGCGCGACCACGTTGGCGGTGACCTTTTGCAAGGCGGCGGCGTCCACCGTCTTGCCACTGACGAAAGTCAGCGGATTGCCGTCGGCGGCGAGTTGCGCCACGATGGCCGTGGTCAGCGGCGTGGCGTTGATGGTCAGCTTGGCGCCGGCAGCTGGCGTGACGGTGCTCACGCTGACCAGCGGGGCGGTGTTGCCCGTGGGGTCGGTGACGACCACGAAGAACGGCGCCACCTCGCCCGTCTTCAGGGTACAGGTGTAGGTGCCCAGCGCGCCGGTGGTGATCGCGGCTTCCTGGCAGGGGGACGCGCCCGCGCTGTCGGTAATGGCCACATTGGCGTTGGCCAGCGCCGCGCCGGTGGCAGCCGTGCCGGTCACCGCGGCCGCGGCCAGGACCGGCTTGTCGCCGGTGGAGCCGCTGCTTGTGCTATCGCTGCCGCCGCCACCACAGGCGGCCAGCGCCAGCAGCGCCGCGCCGCTCAGCGCGACCCCGAATGTCTGAAGTTGGAGCTTCATTGGATTTCCCCCCTGAGAATGGATTCCGGTGTTTCTTCTGCTTTTCTTTTTTGCCGGCGTCGTACCGGCAGCTTGATTTACGGCATGACCCTGTTATTCGTTAGCCGGCCGATGGCAGCGGGCTTGCGTCCACCGGCACGGGCAAGACTAAGCAGCCGGCCAGCAGGTGGGAATCCCATAAACATGGCATGGCGCCCCGCCCCGGACTGCGCGGGGAGGAATGGCGGGGAGGCGGGCGGGGAAAAACGGGGGCGCCGTGGGGGCGCCAGGCGTGGCAACCGGGTTGCCGCGCCGCGCGGCTCAGATCCAGCCGGACTTATGCAGCTTGCGCCAGAGCCCGCCGCAGGCGAGCGCGGTCACCCCGATCACGGTCGGATACGCATAGTGGAATTTCAGCTCGGGCATGAAGTTGAAGTTCATGCCGTACAAGCTGAACACCACGGTGGGAATCGCCAGGATGGCGCCCCAGCCGGCCAGGCGCTTGACCACTTCGTTCTGGCCCACCGTGACCAGCGCCAGGTTCACCTGCACCGCGGTGGTCAGCATCTCGCGCACCACGTCCAGGGTGCGCACCAGGCGGCTGGCATGGTCCTCGATGTCGCGGAAGTACGCGCGCAACTCCTTGGGCACCAGGTCCTCGTGCAGCCGGATCAGTTGTCCGCAGATCTCCTCGATCGGGTAGACCGCATTGCGCAGGCGCAGCACCTGGCGCTTGATGTGGTACAGGTGCTCGATCGCGGCACGGTCGAACTCGTCGCGGAAGATGCCTTGCTCAAGCTGCTCGAAGCCATCCTCGAGCCGGGTGACGATGGGCATGTAGTGGTCGACCACGAAATCCATCAGCGCGTAGAGCACGTAGCCCGGGCCGTTGGCCAGCGCGCGCGCGTCGCTCTCGCAGCGCTCGCGCACCGGGGCGTAGCTGCTGCTCACGCCGTGACGGACCGACACCACATAATTGGGGCCGACGAACAGGTGGGTCTCGCCCACCACCACTTCGTCGTTCACCAGTTGTGCGGTGTTCAGCACGATGAAGATGGAGTCGCCGTAAGTCTCCAGCTTGGGGCGCTGGTGGGCATCAAGGGCATCCTCCACCGCCAGGTCGTGCAGGCCAAACTCCTGCTGCACCTTGCGCAGCAGCGGCAGGTCCGGTTCGTGCAAGCCCAGCCAGACAAAGGTGCCCGGAACCGAGATTGCATCGCTGATCTGGTCCAGGGCGACATCACCTACGCGCTTGCCGCTGCGGTAGGCCACACTGTTGACGATCGCGCCCATGACTGCTCCGTTATTCAGATGGCGCAATCGTAACAAGAGCGCCGTCAACGCGCCGCATCCGGCACTGGTCTCAGGTCATCCGGCATTTGTTACAGTTCTGCACCCAGACGAAGTTAGAATGTCCCATTTCCACGGTCACCGACTATGTCCCAGAAGAAATCGCCACGCTTCGAGCTGCGCAGTGGCAATGTCGACGCCCTCCTCCTCGCTCTCAAGACCACCGACATCGCAGCGCTGCGTGACGATCTCCTGTCCCGCTTCGAATCGACCCCCGATTTCTTCTCCAACGATGTGGTGGCCCTGGACCTGCGCCGGCTGGAAAGCGACGACCAGGTGGCCCTGGACACGGTGATCGAGACCCTGGCCCAGCTCAAGGCCCGCGCTATCGGCGTGGTAGCCCGCGAGGCGCAGCGGGGCTGGGCCGAGTCGTTTGGCCTGCCGCTGCTCGACAGCCAGAGCCGGCGCGGCGGCCGGGACGAAACCCCGCCGGCCGAGCCGGCAGGCCCCTCCCCGGCCGAAGCCCCGGCCGAAGCCCTGGCCGAAGCTCTGGCCGACACCCAGGCTGCGGCCCAGGCCGAGGCAAAGGCTGCGGCCGCCGAAGTGGAAGCCGCCGCCGCGGCCGCCGTTGCGCAAGCCGCGGCGCGCAGCGTGCCCACCATGCTGATCGACAAGCCGCTGCGCTCCGGCCAGCAGATCTACGCCGCCGGCGACGTGGTGATCCTCGACCTGGTCAGCTACGGCGCCGAGGTCATCGCCGAAGGCAATATCCATATTTATGCCCCGCTGCGCGGCCGCGCGCTGGCGGGGGTCAAGGGCTACGCGCAGGCGCGCATCTTCTGCACCTGCCTGGAGCCCGAACTGCTCTCCATCGCCGGCATCTACCGCACCGCCGAACTGCCGCTGCCCGCCGATGTGCTGGGCAAATCGGCCCAGGTGCGGCTGTCCGGGGAGAAACTGATTCTCGAACCGCTCCGGATGAAGTAACACCCGCCGCAGAGCCCAAACCACAGCAGCGCAAGCTTCAACCATTACTGGATCCAAGAGCCATGGCAAAAATCATCGTTGTGACCTCCGGCAAGGGAGGCGTAGGCAAGACCACCACCAGCGCCAGCTTTTCCGCCGGCCTGGCCCTGCGTGGCCACAAGACTGCCGTGATCGACTTCGACGTCGGCCTGCGCAACCTCGACCTGATCATGGGTTGCGAGCGCCGCGTGGTGTACGACCTGGTCAACGTGGTACAGGGCGAAGCCAACCTGAACCAGGCACTGATCAAGGACAAGAAGTGCGAAAACCTGTTCATCCTGCCGGCCTCGCAGACGCGCGATAAAGACGCGCTCACCAAGGAGGGCGTGGAGAAGGTCATCAATGGCCTGGTCGACATGGGCTTCGAGTACATCGTCTGCGACTCGCCCGCGGGCATCGAGTCCGGCGCCCTGCTGGCCATGTACTTCGCCGACGAGGCCCTGGTCGTGACCAACCCCGAGGTGTCCTCGGTGCGCGACTCGGACCGCATCCTGGGCATTCTGTCGTCCAAGACCAAGCGCGCTGCCGAAGGCGGCGACCCGATCAAGGAACACCTGCTGATCACGCGCTACAACCCGAAGCGCGTGCACGGCGGCGAAATGCTGTCGCTCACCGACATCCAGGAAATCCTGCGCATCAAGCTGATCGGCGTGGTGCCGGAATCGGAAGCCGTGCTGCACGCGTCCAACCAGGGCACACCGGCCATCCACCTGGAAGGCTCCGACGTGGCCGACGCCTATGGCGACCTGGTGGACCGCTTCCTCGGCAAGGACAAGCCGATGCGTTTCACCGACTACCAGAAGCCGGGGCTGCTTTCGCGCATCTTCGGCAACAAGTAAGGGGGGTCTACCATCATGTCGATTCTGTCCTTCCTGCTCGGCGAGAAGAAGAAGTCCGCCTCGGTTGCCAAGGAGCGGCTGCAGATCATCCTCGCCCATGAACGCACCGGCCATTCCGCGCCGGCCGATTACCTTCCCGCCTTGCAGCGCGAGCTGGTCGCGGTGATTTCCAAATACGTAAAGATCAGCGACCAGGATCTGCGCGTGAGCCTGGAACGCCAGGACAATCTCGAGGTGCTTGAGGTCAAGATCGAGATCCCACAGGGATAACCCTGAGCCGGGCCGGCACTCCGTGGCCCGCTCGTCTAGCGGCGGCGCTTCACCGTGAAACGCCCGCCTGGCCTGCCTTGGTAACCGGAGCGCGCTCGCGCTGCCGGCGCCATCCCCACGCCGTGGGGTACACGAGTAACGCTGGCTTCATCTCGCGATGCACCATTGTGTAGATTTGTCGCGGCGTCGCAACGTTTTTGCACCAATTGCCAGCTTAGAGACTGTCAACGGCGTGCATTAGTGTCTAAATCTTTTCTGTTTTGTTAAATTTTCGCGGGCGTTTACACGAAACGTAAACTCGTCAGCCGTCGCGATCCGACCGCTGACACTACAGAATAGAAAAGGAGCCACATGAAGAAATCAGCCCTGACCCTCGCACTTGGTACGCTGCTGGCCGGCAGCGCCTACGCACAAACGTCCGTGACCCTGTACGGCATTGCAGACGTGAGCATTCGCTACACGAGCAATTCCAACCAGGCCAACAACAGCCAGTTCCAGATGACCGACGGCGCTGTGACGCAAAGCCGTTGGGGCCTGAAAGGCAGCGAAGCCCTCGGCAACAACCTGAAGGCGATCTTCCAGCTGGAAAGCGGCTACAGCCTCGACAACGGCTCGATGAATTCGTCGGGCGTGCTGTTCAATCGTCAGGCTTATGTGGGTCTGGCAGGCGATTTCGGCACCGTCAAGCTCGGCCGTCAGTACACCGAAGGGTTTAACTTCTTCGGCGACTTTGATCCGCTGACCATCGGTAACTACCAAGCCAATGCCTGGCCGTTCTTCCTGACCCAGTTCCGCGCCAACAACGTCGTGAGCTACGGCGGCAAGTTCAACGGCCTGGACGTGGGTGCCAGCTATGGCTTCGGCGAGCAGCCGGGCAGCCTGACCAAGGCCAGCTCCACCGGCAAGCCGTACTTCGGCGCCCGTGCAGCCTATACGGCTGGTCCGTTCGCCTTCGGTGGCGTGTACCAGGAAATCCGCGACACCTTCGGCAATAAGCAGCAAATGTGGGGCGCGGCTGGTAAGTACTCCATCGGCCCGGCGAAGGTATTCGTGGGTTATGTCGGCGGCAAGGACAAGACCGGCCAGATCGACACCAACTTCATGAACGTTGCCGGCAATCCGGTTCCGGTCGGTGGCAACGCTGTGAACAACCCCCGCAAGGATGCCCTCGGCTACCTGGGCCTGACCTATCAGGCAACCCCGGCCCTGGCGCTGACCGGCGTGTTCTACGGCGACCACATCAAGAACAAGAATGGCCTGTCCAACAACGCTGGCAATCGCTACACCGGTGTGCTGCTGGCCGAGTACTCGCTGTCCAAGCGCACCCAGGTCTACGGCACCGTGGACTACAACAAGGTGACTGGCGGCGTGACGACCGAACTGCCGGGCAAGAACAACCAGACCGGTGCGGCAGTCGGTATTCGCCACATTTTCTGATTGTCCTTGTCGGCATGCCCCGCGCTCGCGCGGGGTAACGTCTGACTGCAAGAAAGCACCTTCGGGTGCTTTTTTGTTTTTCAGGGCAGCATGGGCAAGTGCAGATGCCAGGTGACACTGCCATCGGCTTCAGTGCCGGCGTTGGCGTCGGTATCCGCGCTACGATCCGCATCGAGCGCTCCGCCATGGCGCAACAGCACGCGGCGGCAAAACTGCATCGCCGGTGCCCCGGCACGCGCGGCCCGCCACGCCTGTGCATCGCCGTCGGCATCAGGCACGAAGACGATGGAAATCCGGCAGAGGCGGCCGTCGAGCCGCTGGCGCACCCGTGGCGGCGTGCTCCCAGCCGCGGACATCATGGCCAGCGCCATCAGCACGCGCAGGGCTTCGGACAGCATGGCGGCATCGCCCCGTATCCAGGCCTTGCGGCCAGCCAGCTCGAGTTCGGGCGTGGGCCCGGCATGCAGGCAGAGCGTGTCGGCAGACTCGCGCAGCAGCGCCGTCAGCTCCAGTATCTCCATGCGGTAGCCGTGGGCAAGCTCGCGCAACAACCGCGCGATGTCGTCGGTGAGCCGCAGCGACGCCTGCGCATAGCCCGCTGTCTGCGCCACGAATGCCGCGTGCGCGCATGCGGACGGCGCGTCCTGGTGCAATTGCGCCAGCGCCAGGATGGCGCTCTGCGGCGAGCGCAGATCGTGCGACAACGCCCGCATAGCGGTTTGCCAGGATGCCAGCGCCGCGCTGTCGCAGGACGGCGCATCGACGGCGCCGCCGGCAGGCAGCATCGCGCGGAGGGCGGGCATGCCCGCGGGCCTGTCTTGCCCGCCCTCCTCCATGCCCGCCCCCATCCTGTGGGCGAGACGCTCCAGGCAACGCGCGACAGCACGCAAGCCCGCCACCCAGCGCAGGATTTCACAACGCAGCCACGCCGTCATGGCGCCGCGCGGGTGAGTTCGAGACGGTAGCCATGCGTGTAGACGGGCAGCAGCCGCAGCCCGTGTTCCGGGTGCAGGGCGAGCTTGCTGCGCACACGCGACATATGCGTATCGATGGTGCGCGACAGTGGCGAGATCTCGCGCCCCCAGACCGCCGCCACGATATGGTCGCGCGACACGATGCGCCCTTCGTTGCGAAACAGCAGCACGGCCAGGTCGAACTCCTTGGGCGTCAGCCTGAGCGGCTGGGCGCGATGCGCCACCGTGCGCGCGGCACAGTCGATGACGTAGTCGGCCAGCGCCACCTGCGCGCCGCCGCTGCCCGGGTCCGGATAGGCACGGCGCAGCAGCGAACGGGTGCGCGCCAGCAGCTCGCCGCGACGCACCGGCTTGAGCATGTAGTCGTCGGCGCCCGTGGCGAAGCCATCGACGATGTCTTCTTCCGCCACGCGGCAGGTCAGGAACATCACGGGCACGCGCCGGTCCAGGTTGGCGCGCACCCAGGTCAGCACCTCCTTGCCGGAAAGATCCGGCATCTGCCAGTCGAGCAGCAGCAGGTCGAAGTTCTCCTCGCGCAGTTGCCGCAGCAGGTCGCGGCTGCGCGTGAAGGTGGTGCAGGCATGCCCGGCCTCGCCGAGAATCTGCCGGATCAGGGCCGCCTCGGCGGGTTCATCTTCCAGTGATGCGATCTTCATACCCATGCAATTTGGCCGGAAAGGCTTGGACGCCTGCCGGTCTCGCGGTAATTGGCGCCGCTGGCGCCAGGGATTGACCCGACGATGCGGGGCTATCCGTCATTAGAAGCCGCGAGAGAAGCCTGTCGGATGAGAAATTTCGCAATCTGCGGCGGCAGCCTCGATTGACGATCCGCCACGCGGGCCGCGACGCTAAGATGCCCTGGCAATGCCGCGCACGAGGAGAGAGTTCATGCGAGTCGCAGTACTGGAGGACAACCCGGCGCGAGCCATCCTGCTGGAACAGACGCTCAGGCTCAGCGGCCATGAGGCAGTGCGCTTTCGCGAAGGGGGCGCGCTGATGCAGGCGCTGCGCAACGAGCCCTACGCGCTGCTGCTGATGGCCTGGGAGGTTCCCGGCATCCCGGCGCGCGACGTCTTGCTGTGGATACGCCGTACCCTCGGCGATGCGTTGCCGGTGATGCTGCTGAGCCAGCACAACGACGACGACCATATCGCCCGGTGCTTCGCCCATGGCGCGGATGCCTTCCTGCCACCGCCGGTGCGCCACGCCGAGCTGGCCGCGCGCGTCGATGCGCTGCTGCGGCGCATGGCGCCGGTAGCGCAGGCCTGCGGCAACCTTGAGCTGGGCGCCTACCGCTTTGTGCTGGCCGAGCGGCGCGCCTTCGTCAACGGCCGCCTGGTCAAGCTGGCGCCCAAGGAGTACGAGCTGGCGGTCTTGCTGTTTCGCCATGCCGGCCAGTTGCTGCTGCGCCAGACCATCGAGGAATCGGTCTGGCACCGCAGCATGCCATCCGCGTCGCGCACGGTGGACAGCCACCTGTCGCGCGTGCGCACCAAGCTGGCGCTGGAGCCGCGCAATGGCGTGCGCCTGTCGGCGGTGTATGCCACCGGCTGCCGGCTGGACCTGATCGAGCAGCCGTGATGCGGCTGCTCGGCCAGTCAGTCCGCCTTGATGCCCGCTTCCTTCACGATGCGGGCGTTGTCGTCGTATTCCGCATGGATGGCCTTGGCGAACTGCGCGGCCGTACCGCCGGTGGGGACTTCGCCGCCCTTGAGCAGGCGCTCGCGCACCTCGGGCTCTTGCAGGGCCTTGTTCAGTTCGGCATTCAGCCTGGTGATGATGGCCACGGGCGTGTGCGCGGGCGCGAAGATGCCGAAGGTGGAGGTGAGGTTGGCCTTGGGGTAGCCCAGCTCGGCAAAGGTCGGCACATTGGGCAGCGACTCGATGCGCTTGGGTGCGCCCACCGCCAGCGCGCGCAGCCGGCCGGCCTGCATGTGCTGGGTCAGCATGGGGCTGGCGTTGGTGCTCATCACCTCGAACTGCCCGCCGAGGGCGTCGTTCATCTGCTGGCCCGCGCCCTTGTAGGGAATCAGGGTGAGGTCGGCCTTGGCCTTCGACTTGACCTGTTCCAGCATGACATGGCCCACCGTGCCCAGTCCCGACGTGGCCCAGCGCACCGAGCCCGGCTTGGCCTTGGCTTGCGCCAGCAGGTCCTGGAACGACTTGCCGCCAAAGCTCGACGTGGCGATCACCAGCACCGGCGAATACATCACGCTCATGACCGGCGCGATGTCGCGCTGCGGATCGTAGTTGACGCGGCCCACGTGCGGGTTGAGCGTGAGCGGGCTGGTCGAGGCAAAGCCCAGCGTGTAGCCGTCCGGCGCGGCCTTGGCCACGGCGTCGATGCCGATGCTGCCACCCGCGCCCGCCTTGTTTTCCACCACCACCGAGGCACCCATCTGGGCCGACAGGCGCTCGCCGAGCGCGCGCGCCACGGTATCGCTGATGCCGCCGGTGGGATAGGCCACGATCAGCCGGATCGGGCGTGCGGGATACACACCAGCGGCGCTGGCAGCGTCAGCGGCATTGGCGAGCGGGCTCGTCAGGGCGGCGGCAAACACGGAGGCAGCAGCCAGCAGGGGAATTCGGTGGGAAGCGGACATGGCGGGGGACGACGAGGACAACGGTTGGAAGACGGAACAACGGAACGACGGAACTGGCCGTGCTGGCGCCGCCGGGCGGCCCGGAACCGGGCGCTGGACCGTCAGCACGCAGGCAGGAAACAGGCGCTATTTTATCCGATCGGCGCCGCGGCCCAGCGCGCGGTCCGGCACCCACGAGACAAAGAGCTCGTTGGCGCGGTCATAGAGCCGCCAAACGGTGCCGCACTCGCGGCACGTGAACGTGAGCATGCTGAACGGCACGCCGGCGGCGCTCTGGCTGACCAGCGGCGCGGTGTGCTTGAGCACAAGCCGCTCATGCGGCTCGCGCCGGCGGGAATCCGCCGCTAGCGCCAGACAGTGATCACAAGCGGGCCGGGAGGAGGTGGGGGAAGGTACGGCAGGCGTCATGCCCGCCATGATGCCGCAAAAACGGGGCGCCATTCACCCTGGTCGTTCACCTTTGCTTCGCCCTTGCGTTCACCCTTGCCGCGGCGCCAACGGCGCATGCGCCTTATCTGAAGCCCCGGAGCCTCCGGCAGCGGCGTGTGCCGCCTTCGGCGCGCGCTGCCCGAGCCACACGCTGGCCAGCACCAGCAGCGCGCCGGCCATCTGCGCCGGGCTCAGGCTCTGGCCGAGCACCAGGAAGCCCAGCACGGTGGCGCTAACGGGGCTGAGCAGGCCCAGCGCGGACACCGCCGCGGTCGGCAAGCGGCCAATGCCACGGAACCAGAGCGCATAGCTCACGCCGGCGCCGGCCACGCACAGCCACAGGTAGCCGAGCAAGTTGGACACCGTCAGCCGCGCCGGCAGCGTCTCGAAGGCCAGCGCGAACGGCAGCAGGAACAAGGCGCCCGCGGTGAGCTGCCACGCGGTGAGCACCAGCGGCGAGACCGGTGCCCGCCAGCGTTTGGCGAGCACCGTGCCCAGCGCCATCGACACCGCACCGGCCGCCGCGGCCGCCACGCCCACGCCGTCCAGCCGCGCGGCGGGTCCCAGCACCAGCAAGGCCACGCCGCCGATGCCCCCCAGCCCGGCCAGCCACGTAGCCGGACGCGGCCGCGCGCCCAGCAGCAGCCACGCCAGCACCACCACCAGCAACGGCTGGATCGCGCCTACGGTGGCCGCCACGCCGCCCGGCAGCCGGTAGGCGGCGATAAACAACATGGCCTGGAACAGGCCAATATTGAGCACGCCCAGCACCGCCGCCTTCCACCACCAGCCGCCGCGCGGCAGTTGCCGGCCCCACGCCAGCATCGCCAGGCCGGCCGGCAGCGCGCGGATCACGCCGGACAGCAGCGGCTGTCCCGGCGGCAGCCACTGGCTGGTGACCAGGTAGGTGCTGCCCCAGATCAGGGGCGCCGAAGCGGTCAGCAGGACATCCGCCGTGCGTACCTGAACCTGCGGGGCAGGCGTGGAAGACGGCGAGGATGGGCGCGCTGCGGGCGGCGCGGGCGAGACGGGTTGAGAGGGGGGCTGAGGGTCGGGTTTCATGTCGTCATGGCTCCATTTTTCTTCATGACAATATTCTTGACATCAAGATATAAAATCCACTTTACGAACTGAAAGCCTTGATGTCAAGATTCTCGTCATCCAGGATCAACAACAGCCCACCATGGCCACCCGCGGCAAACCCAAGGCAAGCAGCGCGACGGCGCCCTCCCCGAAAGCCGGCAACGACGAGGCGCCCCAAGACGGGGGCGATCGCGTCGACCATATCCTGGCCCAGTGGGCGCGCGAGCGCCCGGACCTGGACGCCGCGCCAATGGGCATCATTGGCCGGGTCTGGCGCCTGGCGCGCCACACCGACCGCGCGGTGGAGTCCGCGCTGGCGCCGACCGGCCTGAATACCTGGGAGTTCGACGTGCTGGCCACGCTGCGCCGCTCCGGCCCGCCTTATGCGCTGTCGCCGGGCGCGCTGATCGATTCGCTGATGATCACCTCGGGCACCATGACCAATCGGATCGACCATCTGGAGCGCGCCGGGCTGGTGCGCCGCAGCCCCAACCCGGATGACCGGCGCGGGCTGCTGATCGAGCTGACCCAGCCGGGCCGGGTGCGCATCGACCACGCGCTGGAAGTGCACGTGGCCAATGAGCATCGTTTGCTGGAGCGGCTCTCGGCCGCCGAGCGCAAGCAGTTGGCAAGCCTGTTGCGGCGCTGGCTGCAGGGCTTCGAGGCGGCCGGCGAATGACGCGGCAGGCGAGGCGCGTCGCAGCAACGCATGCGCCACGCCTGGCACGAACCCTGCAATCCGTCGTGCCTTTTATCTGTTTCCCCCCACTGCGTTTTTTCTTACTGCATCACGGAGCCCCCACATGCGCTTGAACCTTAGCCCGCGCGCCAGCGCGCTTGCCCACCGCCGCCATCCGTCCTTGAAAGCGGCGGCCGCGCTCGCCGCCCTGCTCTGCGCCGCTGCCGCGCAAGCGGCGCCGGTGGAGCCCGCCTACCAGCTGTCCCAGCAAGAAAAGCCAGCGCTGATTGCCACCCTCAAGGACTTGGTCTCGATCGAGTCCGGCAGCAAGGACATCGAAGGGCTGGACCGCATCGCCACGCTGATCCGCGACCGCCTGGCCGCGATGGGCGGCGACGCGCAGCTGATCGAGCCCACCGAGGTCTACCGCATGGAAGACACGCCCAAGCAAGTGGGCAAGATGGTGATGGCGCAGTTCAAGGGCACGGGCAAGCGCAACATCATGCTGATCGGCCATATGGATACGGTCTACCTGCGCGGCATGCTGGCGCAGCAGCCGTTTCGCATCGACGGCGAGCGCGCCTACGGCCTGGGCATCGCCGACGACAAGAACGGCGTGGCGGTGATCCTGCATACGGTGGCCATCCTGCAAAAGATGGGCTTCAAGGACTACGGCACACTGACCGTGCTGATCAACGGCGATGAGGAAATCAGCTCGCCGGGCGCGCGCGCCATGCTGACCAAGATGGGCAGCCAGCAAGACGCGGTGTTTTCCTGCGAAGCCACGCGCGTGACCGGCGACCGCCTGTCGCTGGCCACCAGCGGCATCGGCGCCATCTCGCTGACCGTGCACGGCAAGGCCTCGCACGCCGGCAGCTCGCCCGAGAACGGCCGCAACGCGCTGTACGAACTATCGCACCAGATCCTGCAGATGCGCGACCTGTCCAACCACGAGACCGGGCTCAAGGTGAACTGGACGATCTCCTCGGCCGGCACCAACCGCAACGTGATCCCGGCCACCGCCACGGCCCAGGCCGACGTGCGCGTGCTGCGCACCGCCGACTACGACAACCTGGAGCGCACGCTGCAGGAACGCGTGAAGAAGCAGCTGATTCCCGATACCAAGGTCGAGGTCAAATTCGAACGTCGCCGGCCGCCGCTGGAAGTCACCGACGCCGCGCGCAAGCTGGCCGCGCACGCGCAGGGCGTGTATGCGGAGATCGGCGAGAAGCTGGCCGTGTACGACACCGCCGAAGGCGGCGGCACCGATGCGGCCTTTGCCGCGGCCGCCACCAAGGCGCCCGTGATCGAGCGCTTCGGCCTGCGCGGCTTTGGCGCGCACTCCAACGATGCGGAATACGTCGACCTCAACTCGGTCACGCCGCGCCTGTACCTGCTTACGCGCATGATCATGGACGTGTCGCAGGACAAGACCGGCCACTGATCGGCTCGCCCAGCCTGTCGCGCGTGCTGGCCTGATGCCGGGCTGGCACGCTTCTCGCCTATGGAGTACGACAGGAGCGAGGCAGCACGCGCCGGTGATGTGGGCCGCGGCTTCAGCGTCGTGGCGAATCAGGTCAAACAGGTCTCCGAGCGCATCTCCGGCATCGCCGGCGAGCTCACCACGGAGCTGGGCGGCTCCACCACCGAGCTCACCCAGCTCGATATGGCCACGGGCTGCCGCGCGCAGGCTCAGGCCAGCTTTTTTCGCCCGCCCAGGTCTGGCAGGAAAATGGCCAGCAGCCCCAGCAACGGCAGGAAAGCACACAGCTGGTAGACCGATTGGATGCCGTGCGCATCGGCCAGCTTGCCCAGCACCGCGGCGCCGATGCCGCCCATGCCGAAAGCAAAGCCAAAGAACAAGCCCGACACCATGCCCACCTTGCCCGGGATCAGCTCCTGGGCGAACACCAGGATGGCCGAGAACGCCGAGGCCAGGATAAAGCCGATGATGAACGACAGCACGCCAGTCCAGAACAGGTTGGCATGCGGCAGCATCAGCGTGAACGGCGCCACGCCCAGGATCGACGCCCAGATCACGCGCTTGCGGCCGATGCGGTCGCCGATCGGGCCGCCCAGGATGGTGCCGGCCGCCACCGCGAACAGGAACACGAACAGGTAGAGCTGCGAGCTCTGCCGCGTCAGGCCAAAGCGCTCCATCAGGTAGAAGGTGTAATACGTGTTCAAGCTCGCCATGTAGAAATACTTGGAGAACACCAGCGCCATCAGCACCACCATGGCCCGCACCACGGTGCTGCGCGGCAGCGGCGCGGCGGCGGCGACAGCCTTGCGCTTGCGCGTGGTGTGCGCCAGTTCACGGCCATACCAGCCGCCGATCTGCCACAGCACGGCAATCGCCAGCAGCGCCGCCAGCGAGAACCACGCCACGCTGCTCTGCTGATGCACGATCCACGCCGCCAGCAGCGGCCCGGTCGCGCTGCCCGCGTTGCCGCCGACCTGGAAGATCGACTGTGCCAGCCCGTGCTGCCCGCCCGACGCCATGCGCGCCACGCGCGACGACTCCGGATGGAAGATCGACGACCCGGTGCCCACCAGCGCGGCGGCCACCAGCAGCACGCCATAGGTAGGCGCCACCGACAGCAGCAGCAAGCCGCACAACGTGAACCCCATGCCGATCGACAGCGACTGCGGCTTGGGATGCTTGTCGGTGTACAGGCCCACCACCGGCTGCAGCAGCGAGGCGGTGATCTGGTACGTCAGGGTCAGCAGCCCGATCTGGGTAAAGCTGAGGTTGAAGCCGCCCTTGAGCATCGGATAGATGGCCAGGATCAGCGACTGGATCATGTCGTTGAGGAAGTGCGAAAAACTGATCGCCCCCAGCACCCGGAAACCGGTCCGCTCGGTGGCCTGCGCGGTAGTGGAAGTCTGGGCCAGGCCTTGCGGCGAGGCATTCGCGCCGCCGGGCGCGGTTTCGATGCGGCTGCTCATGATGGAAACGGGGGCTGAAAGGGCAATGGAGGAATCCTGGCGCTCATCCTAAATGGCACGATCCCGTCTGTCCTGCGAGAATAGGGCCAGAACCTTGGAGAAAAGGACATGCCCCGCCTTCCCCGCCCGATCGCACAGCGAAGCGCCGAAAGCGCCGAAAGCGCCGCACCCACAGTGCCCTCCTCCCTGCCCGCCTCCCCCCGCGCCGACACCTACTCCAAGTCGCCCGCCTACCTGCAGTACGACCGCAGCGCCATGCCGGTCACCGCCATGGCCGCCGACTACGTGCCCGGCCACGTTACCAAGCCACACCAGCATCCCAATGCGCAACTGGTGCACGCGGTGCATGGCGTGATGGTGGTCGCCACCGCCGAAGGGCAATGGATCGTGCCCCCCACGCGCGGCATGTGGATGCCTGGCGGCATGGTGCACTGGATCCGCATGGTCGGGCACGTGCGCATGCGCACCGCCTACATCCGGCCGGACGCCGCTGACAACCTGCCCACCCGCTGCACCGTGCTGGGCATCACGCCACTGCTGCGCGAGCTCATCCTCGCCGCGATCGATATCCCTTCGCCCTACGCGGAAGCGTCCCGGGACGGGCGGCTGATGCGGTTGTTGCTGGATGAAGTCATGCTGGTGCCGACGTTGCCGTTGCACTTGCCGCGTCCTGCCGATGCGGGATTGCGGGAGATTTGCGACGCGATTGTCGGGGCGCCCGATACAGCGCTGACTTTGGCGCAATGGGGGGAGCGGCTGGGAGTGGATCCCAAGACCATTCAGCGGCGCTTTGCTCGGGAGACCGGGATGACGTTCGGGCAGTGGCGGCAGCAGGCTCGGCTGCTGTCGGCGTTGGAGGGGCTGGCCGCCGGGGCCAAGGTGGTGGATGTGGCGTTGGATCTGGGGTATGAGAGTCCTAGTGCGTTTTCTACTATGTTCAGGAGGCAGTTTGGGGTGCCGCCTAGTGGGTTTTTTCGGTGATTTTTGCGCCCATGGCTCTTGTCCAAGCTTCGGATTTGATTGATACGGCGGTGGCTTTTGCACCCAAGGTGCCGTACGACATTGCCCTGCGGGGTTGGTCGTTGCTTATTTCATCGGCGTTGGTTTTTGCACCCAAGGGCCATACGACATCCCCCTGCGGGGGCTGCCGGTCACTTTTCTTTGACCGGCAAAGAAAACTAACGAAAAGAATGCCGCCCTGCCGGGAGCAGAGCAATAAGGCATATGTGGGGCAGTGGTTGCGTCGTACGGCCCGGAGCGTTGGCTGAGCCTTGCCATACCGGCTTGAAGGACATCGCTACGGCATGACCCTATGGTCACGTGGTGGTGCCCCTGATCGCTTTGCTCGGTGCGCGTTCGGGCATCTGCCGTTCGCGGTGCGCAGCACCACGATCCTGCCTGCCTTGGTGGTTTCGTGGTTTTGTCTCTGGCGGTGGGCGCCCGGCCATTTGATGCCCTGCCGTACCGGCTCTACCGGTGCCTTACTCTCGGCTCCCCTGGTTTCGTGGTGGGCACCGTGGCCCGTCCGCGAGGTCCGCGCTTGCACCTCACCGCGCTCGTCCTCTGAGACAAAACCACGAAACCAGCCACACTCGAAACGGCGCAGCACTTCGCCCCGCGAACGGCAGATGTGGGAACGGTCACCGCGCACGAGGTCAGAGGCCGCACGACGTAACCCATGGGTCATGCAGAAATAATATCCTTGGGGCCGGAAGGATTCGCTAGCCAACACGCCGGGCCGTACGACGAAACCACCGAGGCAAAAACAGCCTGATTGCTCTGCGCCCGGCAGGGTTGGCTTTCTTCTCGTTAGTCTTCTTTGCCGACGCAAAGAAGAGTGACCGGCAGCCCCCGCAGGGGGATGTCGTATGGCTCTTGGGTTCAACGGCCAACGCCGTCCAAAAAACACCAGCCAATACAACAAAAACCAACTGGTCTGCCCTTGCGCGCCCCCCTTCAAGCCTCCAAATACCTCTCCACCAACCTAGCCCAATAAGCCGCCCCAACCGTCAAATTCTCATCATTAAAATCATACCCAGCGTTATGCAGCAAAGGCTGCCCCGCCCCATTCCCCATCCGCACAAAACACCCCGGCCGCTGCTGCAGGAAGTAAGCAAAATCCTCGCTCCCGGCGATCAGCGGGAAATTCGCCACCACCTTGTCAGGGCCCACCAGTTCCTCAGCCACCTGGCGGGCGAACTCGGTCTCGCGCTCACTGTTGATCAGCACCGGGTAGCCCCGGATGTAATCAATCTCCACGGTCGCGCCATAGCCCTCCACATGCGAGGTCACCAGCCGCCGGATACGATCCTCCAGCGTGCGCCGCACATCGGGGCTGAACGACCGCACGCTCAACTCCAGCTTGGCGCTCTCGGGGATCACATTGGGCACATGCCCGGCATGCAACGTGCCGATGGTGACCACGGCGGTTTCGTTCGGGTCAATATTGCGCGACACGATGCTCTGCAGCGCCATCACCAGGCTGCCGGCAACCAGGATCGGGTCGATCGACTGGTGCGGGCGGGCCGCGTGGCCGCCCTTGCCGCGGATAGTGATGGCGACGGTATCGCAGGCTGCCATGAAGGGGCCGGCGCGGAACATGAAGGTGCCGGCTTCCACGCCGGGATGGTTGTGCAGCCCGAAGATCGCGTCGCAGGGAAAGCGCTCGAACAGGCCGTCGGCGAGCATGCGCTCGGCGCCGCCGCCAGCGCCGATTTCCTCGGCGGGCTGGAAGATCAGGTTGACGGTGCCGTTGAAGTTGCGTGTGCGGGCCAGCTGGCGCGCCGCGCCGAGCAGCACGGTGGTGTGGCCGTCGTGGCCGCAGGCGTGCATCTTGCCGGCGTGGATGCTGGCGTACGCCAGGCCAGTGCGCTCATGAATGGGGAGTGCGTCCATGTCGGCGCGCACGCCGATGCTGCGCGCACCGTCGCCCTGGCGCAGCGTGCCAACCACGCCGGTGCCGCCAACGCTGCGCGTCACCGCGTAGCCCCAGCCTTCGAGCTGGGTGGCGACCAGTTCGGCGGTGCGCACTTCGTCGAAGGCGAGCTCGGGATGCTGGTGGATGCTGTGGCGGATGGCTTCCAGCTCGGCGCGGCTGTCGACGGTGTCGGCCAGTTCACAGAATCGGGAAGCGCGGGAAGTGGAGGTAGCGCAGGCGGCGGGTCGGGTCGCGTGCGAGTCGGCAAGAAGTGACTCGATCAGTTCGGGGGCGTGTTCTGACATGGCAGTACTCTTTTTCTCGATGCCCCTTTGCGAGGCGTAGGGCGTATAGAAAACAGTATTTCACGCTGGGCGCAGAGCGCAAACGGTTTAACCCTTTGTAGCGAAATCAGCGTAACAACTGTTGCGAACGGGGAACGTTCTCGCATTCGTTGGGATCATGGGGAGATTGGCGGCCGTGGAGGCAGGTGTCGATAGCGGTACAGGCGACAGGCACGACGCTGGCTCCGCGTTGTCGTGCTCCCCTCTCCCGCGTGCGGGAGAGGGGTTGGGGGAGAGGGAGCGACAGCCGTCGTCATGGCACGCGGCTTTGGCCCGTTCGACGGCTTCGTCCACGGCCGCTGGTTTGCTCAACCGTCGTCATGGCGCGCGGTTTTGCCCGCACCTACGCGTAGGCCACCACCGTCTGGCCCTGCTCGCCCAGGCCGTCGATGCCCAGGCGCATGGTGTCGCCCGCCTTGAGGAAGCGCGGCGGCTTGAAGCCCATGCCCACGCCCGGCGGCGTGCCGGTGCAGATCAGGTCGCCGGGGTGCAGCGTCATGAAGCGGCTGACGTAGCTCACCAGCGTAGCCACGTCGAACACCATGGTGGCGGTGCTGCCCTTCTGCACGCGCTGGCCGTTGACATCCAGCCACAGGCCCAGCGCCTGCGGGTCGGGCACTTCGTCGCGCGTGACCAGCCAGGGGCCGACCGGGCAGAAGGTGTCGCAACCCTTGCCCTTGTCCCAGGTGCCGCCGCGCTCGATCTGGAATTCGCGCTCGGAGACGTCGTTGACCACGCAGTAGCCGGCCACGTGCGAAAGCGCATCGGCGAGCGAGACGTTGCGTGCCACTTTGCCGATCACCACGCCAAGCTCCACTTCCCAGTCGGTCTTCTCGGAGCCGCGCGGCAGCATCACCGAGTCGTTGGGCCCGTTGAGCGAGCTGTTGGCTTTCAGGAAGACGATGGGCTCGGCCGGCAACGCCATGCCCGCCTCGGCGGCGTGGTCGGCGTAGTTCAGGCCGATCGCCACGATCTTGCCGATGCCGGTCCAGGGCACGCCGAAGCGCTCGGCCTGCACCACCGGCAGCGTGGCCGGGTCCAGCTTGGCCAGGCGCGCCAGCGCTTCGGCCGACAACGCCTGCGGCCCGAGGCCGTCCACCACGCCGGACAGGTCGCGCACGCGGCCTTCGGCATCGATCAGACCCGGGCGTTCCGCGCCCGGCTTACCCACACGTACTAGTTTCATCGTTTCCCCTTGGCTTCGGTGGCGATGTGGCCGGCGGGCTCGGAAAGGGTCCGCGCGACCACGGTCAGGACTTCTTTTGCAGTGTTCTCGGAATGCTGGCGCAGCACCTGCGCCAGCCGCGGCCGGCCCGGTTCGCGCAGCGCGGCCATGATGGCCTCGTGCTCCTCGTGCGACTCCTGCCAGCGCAGCATATCCGCATTGGCGGCGCCGCGCGCGCGGTGGACCTTGCTCATCAGCATGGCGTAGATGCCGGCCAGCACGGGGTTGGCCGCGCCGTCGATGATCAACTGGTGGATTTCCTGGTTGGTGCGGAAGTACTCGGTGCGCCGCCCGGCGGCGTGAGCCTCCAGCATGGCCTGGTGCTTGCGCTCCAGCCGCGCCATGGCCACCTCGGACAGGCGCGCCGCCGCGAGTTCGCCGGCGGTGGCCTCCAGCCCGTGCAGCGTCTCGAAGGTGGAGCGCAACTCATCCAGATCGAGCGGGGCCACGCGGTAGCCGATGTACTGCCGATGCAGCACCAGGCCTTCGGACACCAGCACCTTGAGCGCCTCGCGCAGCGGTGTCTTGGAGACGTCGAACATCTCGCAGAAGGCGCGCTCGTCGATGCGCGCGCCGGGGGGCAGCTCGCCCTCCTCGATCATGGTGCGCAGCCGCGCGGCGATTTCGGCCGACATGCCGAGGGTGCGCAGGCGGGTGGATTTAGGAAGCGTTTGAGTCACAGACATCACCGAGATGGGGAACATGCACCACAAGAAGGCTAACACATCCCAAAATTGTGCGTTCGCATAACAATAAAATCAATGACTTACGAGAGTTGTAATTACAGATTACGTATCCTATACTCCGTCCCAGTTGCGCGACACACAACACAAACCGCCTAACATTCCCCCAAAGGAGACAAGCGTCATGCAAACGACAAGCCGGGCTGCAGCGCTAACGGAGACGAAGAGCTCCGTGCGCTGGAAGATTTTCCTGATGATGTTGTTCCTCATCGCCATCAACTACATCGACCGGGCCTCGCTCTCGGTCGCGATGCCGCTGATCGCCAAGGAGTTCGATCTCAGCCCCACCATGCAGGGGCTGATCCTCAGCTCATTCTTCTGGACCTATGCGGTCATGCAGATTCCCGGCGGCATGCTGGCGGACAAGTACAAGCCGCGCATCGTGATCGCCACCGCCACCGTTTTCTGGGGCGCGTTCCAGGCCCTGGCGGCCGTGTGCACCAGTGCCGGCGCGCTATTGCTGACCCGGCTCGGGCTGGGCGCGGCCGAGGCGCCGATCTACCCGGCCGGCGGCAAGCTCAACGCGATCTGGATGACGCAGAACGAACGCGGCCGCGGCGCCACCCTGCTGGACGGCGGCGCGCCGCTGGGCGCGGCGCTCGGCGCCATCATCATCACCTGGCTGATCACCGCGCTGGGTTCCTGGCGCCTGGCCTTCGTGGTCGCTGGCGTGGGCACCGTGCTGGCCGGCATGCTGGCGTGGTACTACGTGCGCAACTCGCCGCGCGAGCACCGTGGCGTCAATGAGCTGGAAGCGAGCTATATCGAAGCCGCGCAAGCCAGCGAGCACCGCGCCGAGCCGGCCAACCTGTCGGGCCGCTCGCTCGACTTCCTCAAGTACCGCTCCGTGTGGTGCATGGCGACCGGCTGGATGTGCTTCAACAGCGTTTTCTACGGCCTGCTGACGTGGATGCCCAACTACCTGAACAAGGTGCATGGCTTCGACATCAAGCAGATGGGCGGCGCCAGCTTCATCATCTTCTTCTCCGGCTTTATCGGTGAACTCATCGGCGGCTGGATCGCCGACAAGTGGAAGGCCGCCGGCGGCGCGCCCAACCTGGTGATGCGCACCCTGTTCGGCATCGCCGCCGTGGTAGCTACCGTGTCGATCTTCTCGGTGGCGTACGTGAAGGATCCGGTGGTAGTGGTTGCCCTGCTCTCCTCCACGCTGTTCTTCCTGCGCTGGTGCGGCCTGTACTGGTGCATCCCGTCCATCCTCGGCACCCGCAACAAGGTGGGCGTGCTGGGCGGCATCATGAACCTGGGCGGCAATATCGGCGGCATCACCGTGCCCATCATCGTCGGCATGATCGTGCAGTTCACCGGCTCGTACTTCCTGGCGCTGATGTTCTTTGCCGCCGCCGGCGTGGGCCTGCTGATCTCCTCGACCGCGATCGACTACGAGAAGAAGCTGCCGGTCTGAGCGCAGCGCGACCTCCACAGCTAGCCATACAGTCGCGCCGCGCCGGCACACGCCGGCAGCGGCGCGGCATCTCCTAAAGAGCATTACCCCATGACCAAACGCACCCTCCTCGGCATGCTCACGCCGTCGTCCAATACCGCGCTGGAACCCATCACCAGCGCGATGGTGAGCGGCTTGCCCAATGTCAGCGCGCATTTCTCGCGCTTCACCGTCACCGAGATCTCGCTGCGCGACCAGGCCCTTGGCCAGTTCGACCTCGACAAGATCATCGGCGCGGCCAAGTTGCTGGCCGATGCGCGCGTGGACGTGATCGCATGGAACGGCACGTCTTCCGGCTGGCTCGGCTTCGAGAAAGACCAGGCGCTGTGCCGACAGATCACCGAGGCAACCGGCATTCCCGCCACCACCTCGGTGCTGGCGCTGAACGAAATCCTGGAAAAGACCGGCGCGCACGACTTCGGCCTGGTCACGCCCTATCTCGACGATGTGCAGCAACGCATCGTGCAGAACTACAAGCGCAACGGCTTTAGCTGCACGGCGGAGCGCCACCTCGACCTGCACGTGAACTACAGCTTCGCCGAGGTGGAAGAAGACACCATCCGCCGCATGGTGCGCGAAGTGGCGCAGCACAAGCCGTCAGCCATCACCACGTTCTGCACCAACCTGCGCGCGGCGCACCTGGTGCAAGCGCTGGAAGCCGAGACCGGCATCCCCGTCTACGACACCATCTCCACCGTGGTGTGGAAATCGCTGCGCCTGGCCGGCGTGGACACGCGCGCGCTGCGCGGCTGGGGCCGCTTGTTTGCCGAAGTGGAATGAAGGAGCAGGGCGCATGAACACCGAACTTGATCTTGTCATCCGCAACGCCGAGGTGGTCACCGCCTCAGACCGCTTCACCTGCGACATCGGCGTGCGCGACGGCCGCATCGCCATGCTGGGCCATGGCCTGCCGCGCGCCGCGCGCGAGATGGATGCCACCGGCCTGCTGGCGCTGCCGGGCGGCGTGGATGGCCACGTCCACCTGGACCAGCCCATGCCCGATGGCATGCGCATGGCGGATGATTTTTTCACCGGCACGCGCGCTGCCGTGTGTGGTGGCACCACCACGGTGATCCCGTTCGCGGCGCAGGAAAAGGGCGGCTCGCTCAAGGCGGCGGTGGCGGACTACCATCGCCGCGCCGAAGGCCGCGCGGTGGCGGACTACGGCTTCCACCTGATCGTGGCGGACCCCACGCCGGACGTCTTGCAGAATGAATTGCCCGAGTTGATTCGCAAGGGCTACACCTCGTTCAAGGTCTACATGACCTACGACGATCTGAAGCTATCCGACCGCGAGATGCTGGACGTGCTCGACGTGGCCAAGCAAAACGATGCGCTGGTGATGGTGCATGCCGAGAACGCGGATTGCATCTCGTGGCTCACTGAAAAGCTGGTCGGGGAAGGGCGCATCTCGCCGCGCTTCCACGGCATGGCCCGGCCTGCGCTGGTGGAACGCGAAGCCACGCACCGCGCTATCACCTTTGCCGAGCTGGTCGACGTGCCGATCCTGATCGTGCATGTTTCCGGCAAGGAGGCGATCGAGCAGATTCGCTGGGCACAGGGCAGGGGGCTGCCGATCCTGGCCGAGACCTGCCCGCAGTACCTGTACCTGACTGCCGAGGATATGGGCTTGCCTGGCGATGATGGCTACGAAGGCGCCAAGTGCGTGTGCAGCCCGCCGCCGCGCGATCCGGAGAACCAGGCGGCTGTCTGGCGTGCGCTGACCAATGGCGTGTTCAGCGTGTTTTCCTCGGACCATGCGCCGTTCAACTATGACGATCCGCAAGGCAAGAGGCTGGGCGGCACGGCCCAGCCGTTTGACCACATTCCCAATGGCGTGCCTGGCATCGAGACGCGCTTGCCGCTGTTGTTTGATGGGATTGCGAAGGGCAAGCTTTCGCTGCATCAGTTTGTTGAACTGACTTCCTATCGGCCGGCACGGCTGTATGGCTTGTATCCGCGCAAGGGAACCATCGCTGTTGGCGCGGATGCCGATATTGCGTTGTGGGATCCTTCGCGGAAGGTGCGGATTGCTAATAGCGATTTGCATCATGCGGTGGATTACACGCCTTATGAGGGGATTGAAGTGACCGGGTGGCCGGTGCATTGCTTCTCGCGGGGGGAGTTGCTGGTGGAGGATGGGAGGTATCTGGAGCCGGTTCCGGGGCGGGGCAAGTTCTTGCCTGCGGGCGCGCCGTCGTTGGTTTGAGGCTTGGTGGTTTTGGTTTCGACTTCCACTGCTTAACTTCAAAGTCAGCTTCAAAGTCAGCTTCAAAGGCTCAAAGTCAAAGGCAGTTTCACCTCCCCTGCGGGGCGGCGACCTACTTTCTTGTCTTGCCAAGAAAGTAGGCAAAGAAGGCGCGCCGGATGGGGCGACACCCCCTCGTCGTCAGCCAAAAAGAGCGGCCGGGGGCCAAACTCACATCGCCTTAAGGCGATGCTCAGACATGGCCCCCTCTTTTCCGCTCTTTTTGCCTGCCGACGAGGCGCCCCATACGGCCTGGTACACCTTCACGGCTCGCTTCGCATCGCGTGGGGGCCCCTGGGGCCCCTGGGCGCCTGCTGGTGGTGAGCATTCTTTCCGGACATGATCATGCGTATTCTTGTTGTAAATCCTAATATTTCCGAGAGCGTTACCGAGCTGATTCGCGCGGAGGCTTTGCGTACGGCTTCGCCGGGGACTTCGCTGACGATGGCGACGGCGCAGTTTGGCGTGGCTTATATCGAGACGCGTTTCGAGGCGCTGGTGGGGGGCTACGCTACGGCTTGCGTGGCGGCGGAGCATCAGGGGCAGTTCGATGGCCTGGTGGTGGCTGCGTTTGGCGATCCTGGGCTGGCGGGGTTGAAGGAACTGTTCAATGTGCCGGTGGTGGGGATGACAGAAGCGGCACTCGCCAGCGCCTGCCTGCTTGGGCAGCGTTTTTCCATCATTGCGATTTCGCATCGGATCGAGGCCTGGTATCGCGAGTGCGTGGCGGCTAACGGGCTGACCTCGCGGCTGGCCAGCGTGCGTTCGCTGCAGCAGCCACTGCGCGATATCGGCAGCGTGCAGGAGGATCACGCGGCGCGGCTGGAGGAACTGAGCCTGAAGGCGGTGCGCGAGGACGGCGCGGACGTGATCATCGTGGCCGGCGCGCCGCTGGCCGGGCTGGCGCGTACGCTCAAGGACCGGATTCCGGTGCCGGTGGTGGATGGCGTGTCCAGCGCGATCCGGCATTGCGAGAGCTTGATTGCGCTGGCGCCCACTGGCGCGGCGCAAGGCAGCTTCGCGCGCCCGCCGCACAAGCCGAATCGCGGGTTGCCGCCGACGCTGGCGGCGATGCTGGACTAAGTTGCGCGGCCTGGCGCCGCACTCAGGCGGCCACCCGCAAACCCAGTTCGCCCAGGCTTGCGCGCAGCGCTTGCTTGAGCGGCGTGCGCGGCAGCTCGCCCACCAGGGCTTCCAGCGCCGTGCCATCGAGCGCGTGCGGTACCTTCCACAAGTAAGCCATCTCAGCCAGCTCGCGCCACATGGGCACGACCGCGCCACCTGCGCGAATCAGCCACCATGGCATGCCGGCCACGCGCGGTGCGTGCGCCATGCCGCTGGCTTCGGCCAGCGCGCTCACCAGTTCATCGCCCGTTAGCGTATGCCCCGCGAAATGCAGCACGGCATGGCCGCGCAGATCCGCGTGACGCCGTGCCACCGCAACGAAGGCCTGCGCCAGGTCGGGCAGGTAGGCCCAGGCATGCGCGCGGTCGCGCGGGCCTGGATAGACCACCTTGCCTTGATCGAGCGACTTGGCGATCGCCAGGTCCATCCATGCGCCGCGCCCCGGGCCGCCGAAGAAATCGCCCGCGCGCAGGACCACGCTGCGCAGCCCGGGCGCACGCTCGCGCAGGCCGGCCTCGATGGCGCGGCGGATCTCGCCCTTGCGCGCGCTGGGCCGCTCGGCGGTATCGGGGCGCAGCAGCGGCGGCATCGACTCGCCGAAGTTGTAGACGTTGCCGGGATAGAGCAGCAGGGCGTCCAGCGCCTGCGCCACCGCCATGCCACTGCGCGCCAGTGCTTCGGCGTGCTGCTCCCATTCGGTATAGCCCGGGTTGAGCGCGTTCACCACCACGCTGGCGCCGCGCGCGGCGGCGAGCAGCTTCGTGGTGTTGGCCACATCGATAGCCAGGCCGCGCACGTTGTGCGCCGCCGTGCCCGCCAGCGGCCGGCGTGCCTGCGCCAGCACCGTCCAGCCGGCTGCCGCAAAGGCATCCACCAGGGTGCGGCCAAGCCGGCCGTTGGCGCCGAGTATCAACACGGTATCGCGCATCATGTTCTCCTGCATCGCGTTCTCCAGCATTACGTTCTCCTTGCGGCATGGCCTGAAGACCATTGTGGGCAATCCTTCGCTGCGCCACAATTGCATGAATATGCAACACGCGAATTCATTTTTGAATAGCGCGCCAGGCAAGGAGCGATGGAGAAAATGGCCGAAGCATTCGACTGGGCGCTGATGCGCTCCTTCCTGGCCGTGATGGAGGCCGGCAGCCTGCTGGGCGCGGCGCGCCAGCTTTCCAGCAGCCAGCCCACGCTGGGGCGCCACGTGGCGCAACTGGAGGCGCAGCTCGGCGTGCCGCTGTTCGAGCGCACCAGCCACGGCCTGCAGCCGACAGAGGCTGCGCGCGCCATCGCCGGGCATGCGCGGGTGATGCAGCAGGGCGCGGACGCGGTCGCGCGCACGCTCGCGCGCGACCAGGCGGGCATTGCGGGGACGGTGCGCATCTCCGCGAGCCGCGCGGTGGCTAGCTACCTGCTGCCGCCGCTGCTGGCGGACCTGCGCCTGCGCGAGCCGCAACTCGCCATCGAAGTGGTGTCGTCCAACGCCGTCAGCAACCTGCTGCGGCGCGAGGCCGATATCGCCATCCGCATGGTGCGGCCGGTGCAGGCATCGCTGATCGCGCGCAAGGTGGCGTCCGTGGCGCTATGTGCCTGCGCCCACGAGGACTACCTGCGGCGCAAGGGCGTGCCGCGCACGGCGCAGGACCTGCCGCGCTTCGACCTGATCGGCTATGACCACGACGACACGATCCTGCGCGGCTTTCGCGCCATGGGTGTGGAGATCACGCGTGAGGCGTTTGCGGTGCGCAGCGATGACGACATCGTGCTGTGGCAGTCGATCCGCGCCGGCCTGGGCGTGGGCTTTGCGGCGCGCTATATCGCCGCCGGCGATGCGCGCGTGCGCACGGTGCTGCCCGAGCTGTCCATTCCGCCGCTGCCGGTCTGGCTCACCGTGCACCGGGAAATCCGCGGCAGCGCGCGCATCCGCGCGGTCTACGATTTTCTGGCCAGCGCCATTCCCGCCGCGCTGGCGGCGCCGTGAGCGCACGTTCTCCCCGCCCTACGCATCCAGCCTGACATGCTCCGCCAGGTGGCTGACCACGGTGGCGATGCGCCGCAGATGCCGGGACTCGGGATGTGTCAGCAGCCACAGGTCGGTGTCGCACTCGTCCAGCGTGCCGGTGAGCGCCACCAGCTTGCCGCTGCGCCGCCCGATCATCAGCGAAACAATGCCGGCGCCGAGCCCTGCCTCGACGCCTTCCAGCACGCCGGCGATGCTGTTGACGCGGTACTGCGGCACCACGCGCGGCAGGTGCTTGCGGCGCCAGCGCACCGACGGGTGATCGGGCATGGCCTCGTCCGGCGCGATCCACGGCAGCGTGGCCAGCGCGGCAAGGTCGACGGCGCCGCCGTGCCCGGGAATCGCGATGCCGGCCGCCTCCACCAGCTCCCGCGCCGCGAACACCGCCACGCGCAAAGGTCCGAGGCACTTGCCGATCAGGTGATCGGGCGGATGGCGCGTGGCGCGCACGGCGATGTCGGCGTCGCGCCGGGTCAGGCTGACCAGCTCATTGGTGGCGATCAGCTCGAAGCTCAGCCCGGGATGCTGGCGCCCGAGCGCCGCCAGTGCCGGCAGCACCATGCCATGCAGCACGGTATCGGTGGTGGTGATGCGCACCAGGCCCGACACCGTGCCGGCCGACACCGAGGCATGGGCGCGCGCCGCCTCCAGCTCGGCCTCGATGCGTTCGGCATGCTGTGCGAATTGCTGGGCAAGTTCGGTCGGCAGGTAACCCGCGCGGCTGCGCTCGAACAGGCGCCGCCCCAGCCCTTTCTCGATGCGCTGCAGCGCGCGGAACACGGTGGAGGCATCAAGCCCGAGCCGGCGCCCGGCTTCGGCCAGCGTGGCGCAACGCACCAATGCCAGCACCACGTCGAGATCGGGGGAAGAGAGTTGGTAGGGTATGTTCATTGCAAATTTGCAGTCATGACTTGCGCCAGCGCGCATTGTGGTTGCGCATTCGCAATCCTAGACTGCCTGCACTGCCACCACAAGGCGTGGCGGCAAACCCTGAAAAACCGAACCCAAAACAGCGAGGACCACCCGATGAAGCTCTACTACTCCCCTGGCGCTTGCTCCCTGGCCGTGCATATCGCACTGCGCGAAGCCGGCCTGCCGTTTTCGCTCGCCAAGGTCGACCTGGCCAGCCACAAGCTGACCGAGCCGGAAAACGGCAGCGACGACTTCTACACAGTGAGCCCGCGCGGCTACGTGCCGATGCTGCAACTGGACGATGGCTCGCGCCACACCGAAGCCGCATCGCTGCTGCAATACGTGGCGGACCTTGCCCCGGGCAAGGCGCTGCTGCCGGCGGCCGGCACCAAGGCGCGCCTGGAAGCGGTGGGCTGGCTGACGCTGGTCTCCACCGAGCTGCACAAGGTCTTCAGCCCGTGGCTGTGGCACAAGGAAACCGCGCAGAGCACGCGCGAGGATTGCAAAGCCAAGGTGGCGCTGCGCTTCGCCGAGCTGGACCGGCACCTGGCCACGCGCGACTACCTGTGCGGCACGCAATTCACCGTGGCCGACGCCTACTGCTTCGCCGTCGCCAACTGGGCCAATCTCCTGAGCATGCCGCTCAACCCATATCCCGCGCTGCAGGCCTACCTGTCGCGCGTGGCCGCGCGGCCGAAGGTGCGCGAGGCGCTGGTGGCCGAGGGGCTGGCACGCGATTGATCGTGCAACCGGTGCCGGGCGTCAGGCTGCCGCTGTGGTGAAAGGCGGCAGCCTGTAGTTGTCCTGGCTGAGCAAGTCCAGCCCGCACTCCAGCGTGGAGACCCAGTCGATGAACTGCGCCACCATCGCCTTGCCGCGAAACGACGGGCCGTGCTGCGGCACGATCCACTCGATATCCAGCCCGCGCGCCATATTGGCCCACAGCCGGCACGCGCGGTTGCCGCTCATGTAGCGCTGGTGGAAGGGCAGCATGGCGTGGGTGTGCGCGGCAAAATCGCTCACCACCGCGCCGGCTTCCCGCGCGCTGGTCATGGCCGCGCCCAGGTCGCCGGAGAACAGGATCTTGCTGATGGGATCGTAGAACTGGAAGTTGCCCTCCGAGTGCAGAAAATGTGCCGGCACCGCCAGCAATGTGCAGTTGCCCAGCGCGATCGGCATACCGGCATCGGGGATGGTGACGATGCGCCCTTGCGTCTTGCCCGCCTGGCAGAAATGCGGCAAAAACCGCGCCCAGACGCGCGAGATCAGGATGCGGCTATCGGAGGCGGTCAGCCAGCGCCCGACCGAAGCCACGATGTCCGGATCGGCGTGCGACGCCAGCACGTAGTCGAGCTGCTTGGGCGGAAAGTAGCGGCTGATGGCGAGATACAGCTCGCCGTAGGTCATGTGCCCGCCCGGATCGATCAGCGCGCCGTGGCCGGCGTCGACGATCAGGAACTGGTTGGTCTGCACCACCTCGCCGTGCTCCTCCTCGACCAGGTCCGAAAACAGCAGGCAGGTGTGCCCGCCGGCGTCGTATAGCGTGATGGCCATCGTCTGTCTCTCCCCAAAGCGGCGAAAGTAGCGATGGCGGCGCTCCGGCGGCTTGATGCTGGTCAAGAAGGGATCGAATCGTGCCCCGATGGCTTGGGCGTGGTCACGCCGGACGCGACCGCCCTTGCGGCAATGCGTTCCCGCAGCGCGTTGAACAGCGGCTCCAGCGGCGTGCCTGGCCGGGATCGGCTTTGCCGCGCTCAACCCGGTGGCGCACGGCCTCATGCTGCGAAGCCGTGCGGTGCCGATGGCGGCGCAATAGCCTGGTGGCTTAGCGCGCGCCGTCCAGCAGTTGCTCGATCTTGCTCACGAACTGCTTGTCGTCGGGCTTGGTCATGCTGTTATAGCTGCCCACCACCTGGCCGTTGCGGTCGATCACGTACTTGTAGAAATTCCACTTGGGCGTGGTGCCGGACTGCTTGGCCAGCAGCGCATACATGGGATTGGCATCGCTGCCGCGCACGTGCGACTTGCCCAGCATCGGGAATTTCACGCCATAGGTGTTGTAGCAAAAGTCGGCGATCTCCTTGGAAGAGCCCGGCTCCTGCGAAAAGTCGTTCGACGGGAAGCCCAGCACCACCAGCCCGCGTTCGCGGTACTTGGCGTATAGCGCCTCCAGCCCTTCATATTGCGGGGTGAAGCCGCAATAGCTGGCGGTATTGACCACCACCACGACCTTGCCGGCGTACTGGCAGAGATTTTGCGGCGCTTCGTCCTGCAGGCGGGGGAACTTGAAGTTGAGCGAGGCCGGGCAGGCGCCGGCCGGCTTGGCGGCGGTGGCTGCCGGGGTATCGGCGGCTTGCGCAACACGCGGCGTGGCGACAACAGCGGCGGCAGCGGCCAGGACCAACGCGCCGGACAAGGCGATGCGTTGCAGGGCGCGTGAGCGCTGTTCGGGAAGGCTGCGCATGTAGGAAACTCCGGAGATGGTCTGTCTGTAGTTTACGCCGTTGGGCGTGAAATGGATGCGCAAGCCTCCCCCCGCTTACTCCATGGCCAGCGTGGCCGCGTGCTCGCTCACGCTGCTGCGCAACTCCACGTCCGGCATGCGGCGCACGATCACCAGCCCCAGCAGCGCGGCCACGGTGCCCACGGCAAAAATCAGCCGGAAGCCCGACTCCACGCCGCCCGTCAGCACGTCCCGCACCGCGGGAGAGAGATGGGCCAGCGCCTCGCTGCCGTGGCGCAGCGCACCCAGGTCCAGCACCTGCGTCACGCCGGACGCATGCAGCGCGTTGCGGAATTCCAGCGTCAGCAAGGTGCCGGCCAGCGCGCCGCCAAAGGCGCTGCCCAGCGAGCGCAGCACCAGCAGCGCGCCGGTGCCGGCGCCGGTATCGCGGCGCTCCAGCACGTTCTGCACCGTCATCAAGGTGCCGACCATGGTCATGCCCAGCCCCACGCCGGCCACCATCATGGCCAGCAACACCAACGCCAGCGGCGTGGACGGCGAAATCACCACGAGCGCCAGCAAGCCCAGCGCCGCCGCGATGAAACCACCGGTCAGGATGCCGCGCATGCGCCCCAGGCGCGGCGCCAGCCCGGCCACGATGAAATTGCCCGCCACCGTGGAGAGCAGGAACGGCACCACCAGCAAGCCGGACTCCGACGCGTCGGCGCCGCGCACCAGCTGGAAATGCAGCGGCAGCGCGAAGATGCACAAGAAGATATTCAGCGCAGCCATCGCGGACGCCGCCACGCCCAGCACATAAGCGCGGTTGCGGAACAGCCGCGGCGGCAGCATCGGGTCGCCCGCGCGGCGCTCCTGCCAGACCAGCGCGGCCACCGCCACCAAGGCCAGCAGCGCCAGGCCAGCGATCTCCGGCGAGATCCAGTCGTAGACATCGCCGCCCCAGCTCATCGCCAGCAGGAAGGCCACGATGGAAACCGTCAGCAGCAGCGCGCCGCCCCAGTCCACCCGCGCCGAGCCGCCACGCGCCTGCAACTGGCTTAGGCCCCGATAGCACATGAACATGGCCAGCAGCCCCAGCGGCACATTGATCCAGAACAGCCAGCGCCACGACAAATGATCCGAAGTCCAGCCCCCTACTAGCGGGCCGGCAATGGAAGCCACCGCCCACACGGTCGCCAGGTAGCCCTGGTAACGCCCACGCTGGCGCGGCGCCACCACATCCGCGATCGCCGCCTGCGCCAGCGACATCAAGCCGCCACCGCCAATGCCTTGCAGCGCACGGAACAGGATCAGCTGCTCCAGCGTAGCCGCCATTGCGCACGCCACCGAGGCCAGGATGAACAGCGCGATCGCCAGCATCAGCAGGCGGCGCCGGCCATAGGTATCCGACAACTTGCCGTACAAGGGCGTGGAAACGGTGGAAGTGATCAGGTAAGCCGTCACGATCCATGACAGATGGCCAAACCCGTTCAGGTCATTGGCAATAGCCGGCACCGCCGGAATCACCACGGTCTGGTCCAGCGCGGCCAGCAAGATGCAAAGGATGATCCCGCCGATCACGCGCATGATGGCCTGATGGCTCAGGGCAGGGGTAGCAACAGCAGAAGCAGAAGCAGAAGCAGAAGCAGCAGATGAAGCAGGAGCGGAGGAAGACATCGGAGGCATCGGAGGCAGCAGGGCGCGTAGTCATGAGCAACCAACGTTGCGCCCAACCACCAACAAACCACCTCGTTTGCCAGCCTACATCGGGGAACATGGCCACAAAATTGAAATCAACCGATTTGACGCGTACCCAGCGCTGCGCGAATCGAGAACTGCCACGAGCTGGCAGATGCCGCCTGCACGGCCCGGGAGGGCCTAATTCAGTGAATGCATAATTATATGCGGATACCAAATATGGAGTGCGGCACTCAGTTGGTTTCTGATGCGGCGCAGGCGTGCCTTTTGCCAGAACGTGCGTACTTCTGCTCAGTACGCGCGGCCATCTGCCAGCAAGCCGACACGAAGCGAAAAGACGGAAATCTTGTGGTTTTTTTGAGATGCGCCAAGGCCGTATGGGGCGCCTTCCTTGCCTGCCTTTTTGACAAGACAAGAAAGCAGGCAGGCGGGCGCCCCGCAGGGGTCATGAAACTGACTTTGACTTTAAGTTTGTGACGTTAAGGTAACCAGCGCCCGTCAACCAGGAATCCCCGGGCAATGAGATCAGAGCTTGGGATGCGGCGTCCCGCTAATGTAGTGCTCCAACTGGTCGATGATAAATTTCTGCTCGGAAATAATATCCTTCACCAGGTCCCCGATCGACAACATCCCCACCAGGGTATCGCCGTCCATCACCGGCAAGTGCCTCAACCGATGCTGCGTCATCAACGCCATGCACTCATCGGTACTCTGATCCCCGCGCACATAGATCACCGCCGACGTCATGATGTCGCGAACAAAGGTCTCCCGGGAAGTCCGCTGCATCAGGATCACCTTSCGCGCRTAATCCCGCTCGCTCAAAATACCAACGATATCGCCGCGTTCGATCACCAATAACGCGCCAATGCCTTTTTCCGCCATCAGTTGCAGCGCAGCATAAACCGTGGCGCCAGGGGGAATGCTGTAGATAGCCTGAGTCGGTTTGGACTCAAGAACCTGTCGTGCAGTTTTCATCACCCACTCCTTGTTCGATCCCAACGGATTGCAACACGACCCGCGCAAAGGCGGGAGCGCCTGGCAGGGCACCTGCGCACCGCGCCGCTGCCTATCGCCTTCAGATTAGCACCACGCGCGCACGCCTTACAGGGTGACGCACACGAATCTTTGCAAAAAAACCAAGCCGCCGAAAAGCACTGCGCAAACCCGCCGGCAAGCGCTATAAAGGAAAGGGAGCGCGCCACCTGGCGCGCAATGCGCAGGAGGGCCAGCCATGGCCACCGAGTCAGTTGCCGGCAAGCGCGTCATCGTGCTCTTCGACGACAGCCGCTGCATCCATTCGCGCCACTGCGTACTGGACCGCCCGGATGTGTTCGTGCCCGGCGTAGAGGGCGAGTGGATCCACCCCGACAACGCCAGCGCCGAAGAAATCGCCGAGATTGCGCACAACTGCCCGTCGGGCGCCATCAGCTACCAGAACGTCGACGATTCCCCCGGCGAGGCGGCGCCCCTGGTCAATGTGGTGCGCGTGCTCGAGAATGGCCCGCTGGCGCTGCGCGCCGCCATCACCATCGATGGCCAGCCCGCCGGCTTTCGCCTGACGCTGTGCCGCTGCGGGGCTTCGCGCAACAAGCCCCTGTGCGACGGCAGCCACGCCAGCGCGGGTTTCGTCGCCACCGGCGAGGCCGCCACCGTGGCATCGGAGCCGCTGGCGCAGCGCGACGGGCCCCTCGATATCCATCCCATCCCCAACGGACCGCTGCGCGTCAAAGGCAATCTTGAAGTCATCAGCGGCACCGGCAGAACCATCACCCGCATGACCGAGGCTTGGTTTTGCCGCTGCGGCCAGTCGGGCAACAAGCCGTTCTGCGACGGCACGCACAAGAAGGTGGGGTTCAGGAGCGATCCGCAGGATCCATAGAGTCCATAGAATCCGCAGGATCCGAAGGCAACGGCGCGGCCCCCAGCGCCAGCAGGCAAAGCCGCTCCATCTGCGCCACCCATGCCGCCCGCGAGGACTCGGCAACCTGCAGCAGCAGGCGATAGCGGCGCGCGCCCCAGACCGCCTCCAGCAGGCTTCGCACTGTGGCGGGGTCCGGTGCGCCCGGCAAATCCGGGCATGCCGCCAGCGCGCGCTGCCAGGCCGCGTACAACTCATCGAACACACGGCGGTGGTGCTTGGTCTCGGCGATGCGCGCTTCCAGCATGAGCATCTCGTGTTCGAAGCCCTCCAGCGAGGCATCGTCGGCGCCGCAGGTCAGCCGTGCCAGGCGCCGGACGCGCGTGCGCCAGTCCAGCCCGGGCGCGGACGCCACCTCGGCCTCGATGCGCGCAAGCAGCAGCTCGATGGTGTGCCGTACATAGCCGGAGAGCAGCGCCTCCTTGTTGGGGAAGTATTCGTACAGGGTGCCTACGGAGCATCCGGCCTCCAGCGCCACGGCGCGCGTGGTCACGCCGTCCCAGCCACGCGCACGCCATATCCGAACAAACGCCTCGTAGATGGCGTCCACGGTAAAGCGCGCGCGCTGCTGTGACGGGCGTTTCAGCGGCCTGGCGGGCGCCTGCGCCGGCTCGGCCGCGGCGCCCGCGTTTCCGAACCCGGCGGCCGGCTTGCGGCGATACATTGGTGGCATCGACCTCGACGGTAAAAAAGGGACAAAAATGGGACAGAAAATGGGACAGACGATGGATCAGGCAACGCACAGCAACCACGGCAGTCACAACGACCGCGCCGAACAATCGCTCACGGTCACCCGCCTGCTGACACGCAAGCATGCCCTAAATGAAAGCCGGCTGGAAGCGCGCCAGGAACGCTCCGACGCCGCCCCCGGCGAAGTCCTGCTGAAGATCGACCGCTTCGCGCTCACCACCAACAACATCACCTACGCCGCCTTCGGCGACGCCATGAACTACTGGCAGTTCTTTCCCACCGGGCAACAAGAATGGGGCCATATGCCGGTGTGGGGCTTTGCCGATGTGGTGGACTCCAAGGTGCCCGGCGTGGCGGCGGGCGAGCGCTTCTACGGCTACTTCCCCATCGCCAGCCATATCCGCATGCAGCCCGAGCGCGTGACCGAGCGCGGCTTCTACGATGCCGTCGAGCACCGCCGGACCCTGACCTCCGCGTACAACCAGTACACCCGCGTGACCCATGACGCCGCCTATGCGCCCGAGCTGGAAAACTACCAGATGCTATACCGGCCGCTATTCATCACGTCGTTCATGCTGGCCGACTTCCTCGAGGACAACCGCTTCTTCGGCGCCACGCGGCTGGTGGTGTCCAGCGCCTCCAGCAAAACCGCCTATGGCACCGCCTTCTGCCTGCGCGACATCCCCGGCATCTCGCTGGCCGCCATCACCGCGCAGCGCAACCGCGCCTTTGTCGAAGGCCTTGGCTGCTATGCCGAGGTGGTCAGCTACGACGGGCTGGAAACACTCGCTACCGACGCGCCCACGCTCTACGTGGACTTCTCCGGCGACGAAGCGCTGCGCGCACGCGTGCACCATCACTTTGGCAGCGCGCTGGTGTACGACTGCTTTGCCGGCTCGGCGCAGAACACGGGCTTTTTGCGCGATACCGGCCTGCCCGGGCCCAAGGCCGAGTTCTATTTCGCGCCGGTGCAGATCCGCAAGCGCAACGCTGACTGGGGGCCCGAAGGCGTGAACCGGCGCTTCAACGCAGCGCAACGCGCGTTTATCGATTATGTGAAAGAGCCGGCGAACGGCTGGCTGACGCTGATCGAAGCGCAGGGCTTCGGCGCCGCGCAGGAGAGGATCGCGAGCCTGGTGGCAGGCGGGAGCGAGCCGAAGGCGGGGTATGTGGTGCGGCTCGGTTGAGCGCCGCATGCCTGTTTTTGCCAGTGTGCGGGCGGGCTTGCACGCGCGTGGCCGCGCCGGACTCCTCGCAGACGAAAGCCCGGCGAGCCTGGCTGCCAATGTGTATGATCCAACGAAGAGCCGGGCAACCACGCGTTGGACGAGAGCCCTGCAGTCCGTTGCGAGGACCCCTCGATGCGAGTCTCTTTGTTTGCCGGCGTCCTCGCACTGCACGGCGCCTGTACCTACGCCCAAGCGAGCCCGCCGCCCATCGCCGACGCTGGCTGGTTCGAACCCGTTCGCGTCGGCGTCTCGCTTGGCATCGCGCCCGAAGCCAACCTTGGCCGCCTCGAGCTGCGCTGGGACCTGCGGCAGGACCTGTGGGCCTCCACCACGCGATCGGCCAGGCTGCGCCTGGGGCTGGAGATTTCCGCAGGTGCCTGGGATCCGCATGGCGGCGGCGCCGGCGCAATGGGCGACATCGGCCTGACGCCCGTCTTTCGCTTGCAGGGTGCGGGCCCCGCGTCAGCCTTCGCGGATCTCGCCATCGGCGCCCACCTGCTCTCGCGCACCCGCATCTCGGATACGACCGTATTCTCCACGGCGTTCCAGTTCGGCGACCGCATCGCCATCGGCTACCACTTTGACGATGCCGTGCACTCCGAAGTCGCGCTGCGCCTGCAGCACTATTCCAACGGCAGGATCAAGCGGCCCAACCCCGGCATCAACTTCCTGCTCGTACAGTACTCGGCGCAGTTCTGAGCGCAGCGTGGCCGCGCGGCCGCCCTACTCCGCGCTTTGCAGGTAGCGCTGGCGCGCCTCTTCTTCCAGGATCACGTCTTCCACTTCCGCCAGCACGGCTTCCACGTCCACCGGAGTGTCGTCCACGGCAACCTGGCCGGTCAGTTTCACGCCGGGATGCAGCAGGCCGGCCTGGTAAAGCGCCCAGATTTCCTTGCCGTACTGCGTGCCGTTGAGCGCCGGCGCAAACTGGCCAAAGTAAAACGCCAGGTTATCCACATCGCGCTCCAGCATGGCGCTGGCTTCGCTGTTGCCGGCGGCATCCACCGCCTGCGGCAGGTCGATGATGACCGGGCCGTCGGCGTCCACCAGGATGTTGAATTCGGAGAGGTCGCCGTGCACCACGCCGGCGCACAGCATCAAGATCACCTGCTCGATCAGCGCGTCGTGGAATGCCACCGCCTGCTCCGGGCTCAGCGCCACGTCATTCAGGCGCGGCGCGGCATTGCCCTCGGCATCCACCACCAGCTCCATCAGCAGCACGCCCTCGAAGCACAGATGCGGCGTGGGCACGCGCACGCCGGCGGCGGCAAGGCGGTACAACGCATCCACCTCCGCGTTGTGCCAGGCTTCTTCTGCCACCTTGCGCCCGTAGCGCGTGCCTTTTTCCATGGCGCGCGCCTGCCGGCTGTTCTTGACCTTGCGCCCTTCCTGGTAGGTCGAGGCCTGGCGGAAGCTGCGTTGCGCGGCATCCTTGTAGACCTTGGCGCAACGGATCTCGCCACCGCTGCGCACGACATAGACGGTGGCTTCCTTGCCGCTCATCAGCTGGCGCAACACCTCATCGACCAGGCCATCTTCGACCAGCGGCTGCAGCCGCTTCGGCGTTTTCATCGGGCAGCACCAAGCAGGCAGGGCGAGCGCGCCATGCGCGGGGACAGCAGCGTCGCGGCCACCGTTATTCCGTCAGCATGCGCACTTTCACGCGCTTGCCCTTCACTGTGCCGTCATTCAGCTTGCGCATCGCCTCGCGCCCGATCGAACGCTCGACCGCCACGTAGGTGGACATGTCCATCACGTTGATCTTGCTGATCTGGTGCTTGGCGTAGCCTGCGTCGCCGGTGAGCGCGCCGAGGATGTCGCCGGGGCGCATCTTTTCCTTGCGCCCGCCAAGGATCTGCAGCGTGACCATGGGGGGCAGCAGGCGCTCGTTGCTGGCGGGAGTCAGGTCGGACAGGGGCTGCCACTCCATCTCGGCGCCCATGGCCTGCTCGATATTGCCCACGCGGCCCATCTCGTTCATGCTCGCCAGGCTAAGCGCCCAGCCATCCTGGTCCGCGCGGCCGGTACGGCCGATGCGGTGGACGTAGACCTCGGGGTCGGGCGTGACGTCGACGTTGATCACCGCTTCGAGCTGGGCAATGTCSAGCCCGCGCGCSGCMACGTCGGTSGCSACCAGCACCGAGCAGCTGCGGTTGGCRAACTGCACCAGCACCTGGTCGCGCTCGCGCTGGTCCAGCTCACCGTGCAGCGCCAGGGCTTCGAAGCCTTGCGCGCGCAGCAGGTCGACCAGGTCGCGGCAGCGGGCCTTGGTGTTGCAGAAGGCCAGCGTGCTGACCGGGCGGAAATGATTGAGCAGCAGGCCCACGGCGTTCAGGCGGTCGCTGTCGGCCACCTCGTAGAAGCGCTGGCGGATCTTGCTGTCGTCGTGCTGCTCTTCCAGCTTGACCTCGCGCGGCTTGCGCAGGAACTGCTGGCTGAGCTTGGCGATGCCTTCGGGATAGGTGGCCGAAAACAGCAGCGTCTGGCGCTCCTTGGGGCAGTGGCTCGCCACATAGGCGATGTCGTCGAAGAAGCCCATGTCGAGCATGCGATCGGCTTCGTCCAGCACCAGCGTGTTGAGCGCATCCAGGTTCAGCGTGCCGCGCTCCAGGTGATCCATGATGCGGCCGGGCGTGCCCACGGCGATATGTGCGCCATGCGCCAGGCTGTCGGCCTGGGGGCGCATCGGCGAGCCGCCGCACAGCGTCAGGATCTTGATGTTCTCTTCCGCGCGCGCCAGGCGGCGGATTTCCTGCGTGACCTGGTCGGCCAGTTCACGCGTGGGGCACAGCACCAGCGCCTGCACGTCGAAACGGCGCGCATCGAGCCGGTTCAGCAGCGCCAGTGCGAAGGCGGCGGTCTTGCCGCTGCCGGTCTTGGCCTGCGCGATCAGGTCCTGGCCGGCCAGCGCGATCGGCAGGCTGGCCGCCTGGATCGGGGTCATGGTCTGGTAGCCGAGTTGCTCCAGCGTCGCCAGGGTGGCGGGCGAAAGGGGCAGTTTGGAGAAAGAGGCGCCGGCAGCGGCGGGCGCTGCGGATTGGGTAGGGCTTGAGGTCATGCCGGATTATACCGGGCTGGCTGCCGCGCTTCTGTCGTCAATTTGTCGCCTCCCGGCGTCTATTTACCCTTGGCGCCGGCTTCCCAGGGCGGCGCCTGCCATCCCAGCCGCGCCAGCAGCGCCTGCGCCGCCGCCGGCGCGCGTTCCTTGGCCCCGCTGATAAAGAACACGAAGACTTCGCGCTTGCGCTTTGCAGGTGCACTGGCATCCACTTGCGGTAGATCCTCCGGCCTCCCGCCCGCCGCCCAGGCCTGCACGCGCTCACCCCATGCATCCAGCGCCTTGGGCGCGTAACCACTCCTCAGCGTCTGTGCACAGCGCATCAGCCGCGCATAGACAAAATCCGCGGTGAGATCCGCGAAGGACGGATACTTGTCCGAGTCCGTGAACACAGTGGCCGCCTTGTACTTGCGCGCGAGCTTGAGATAGTCCAGCGTCATGAAGCTCTCGTGCCTCACGTCGAGCACATGACGCAGCTTGCGGCCTTCGACCGATGCCGGCAGCAGCGCCAGGAAGGCCTCGAAATCTTCCGGGTCGAACGGCTTGGTGGGCGCGAACTGCCAGACGATGGGGCCGAGCTTGTCGCCCAGCTCGGCGATGCCGCTGTCGAGAAAGCGCGCGATGGACTCGCCGGACTCCGCCAGCACGCGGCGGTTGGTGGCAAAGCGCGATGCCTTGAGCGAGAACACAAAGCCATCCGGCGTCTCGTCGCGCCATTTGGCAAACGAGGTGCGCTTCTGGGTGCCGTGGTAAGTGCTGTTGATCTCGATGGCGGTGAGCTGGCGGCTGGCGTATTCCAGCTCCCGGCTTTGCGTCAGCCTGGCGGGATAGAAGTTGTCGCGCCAGGGGGCGAAGCTCCATCCGCCGATGCCGACGCGGGCGATGGGCGCTTCGTGGGATTGGGTTGTGCTCCTAGCGCTTGCTTCAGCCATGCGTTCGCGTCCTGTCCAGGTGAATCGATGGGCCCTGAGCGCGCGCGGACAACTCAAACAAAGCGCACGCAGTAAATCGGCGGCAGATGTGCCGAGAACAGCTTCCAGCGCTCCCCGCCGCTCTCCGATATCCACAGGCTGCCGGTGGTGGACCCCATGGCAAGCCGCTCGCCGGTATGGTCCACCGCCAGCCCGTGCCGGTAGATCAGGTCATACGACGGCGCCGCGGGCAGCCCCTCGGAGAATGCCTCGAAACTCACCCCACCGTCACGCGTGCGGGTGACCACCAGCTTGCCGTCCACCGGCACGCGGCATTCATCCTTGACTGCCGGCACGAACCACGCGGTATTGGGCCGGCGCGGATGCGCCGCCACGGCAAAGCCAAAGCTCGACGGCTTGGCGTGCAAGCGCTGCCAGTGCATGCCCGCATCGCCAGAGCGAAAGATCCCGCCATGGTGCTGCACCCACATTGCATGCGGATGGCCGGCACATTGCGCCAGCCGGTGCGGATCCTGGATATTGCCATCCTCGCGCCGCTCCGGTGGCATGTAGTCGGCCACCATGCCGCTCGCCGTGCAGGCCCAGTTCCTGCCACCGTCCCGCGTTTGCCACACACCGCCGCACGACACGGCCACGGTGACGTGGCGGCTATCGTGCGGATCCACGCAGATGGAGTGGATGCCCGGCACATCGTAGCCGCCGCCGAACCACTCGCTGCGCTCGGGGCGGTCCCACAGCGGCCGGTTCAGCGCCCAGCTGGCGCCGCCGTCGCCCGAGCGGAACAAGCCACCCGGCAAAGTGCCGGCCCACAGCACGCCGGGCTCGTCGGTTCCGCCGGTTTCCATCGACCAGATCTGCTGCAAGGACCACGGCACCGGCGGCGCGGCAACCGCGGGTTCGCCGGCTTGCGCAGGGATGGGTACGCCCGGCACGGCCGCGTCCCGGGGCGGATCCGGCTCCGGCTGGGGCGGATAAACCGGCACCGCGCAAGCCTCCCACGCCACGCCGCGCGCCCTGCGCCGCCATAGCTTGACGCCAAAATGCCCAAGGTTGAGTGCCGCATACAAGGCACCGTCACGCGGATCGCCCAGCACCATGCTCACGGGCTCGCCCAGGAAATGCACCGACTCCTGCAGCCAGGTGAGCGCGCTGTCGCGCCGCAGCATCAACAAGCCCTTGCGCGTGCCAATGAGAAGTTGATCGTTCATGCTGACCTCCACGCTTGAGCGCCGAGCCTTCAGCGGCAAGCCGTCAACCGCCTGACAGCGCCTGCACCACAAAGATCTGGCTGCTGGCGCCCACGCGATCGCTCATGCGCCGGCGGTCGCGAATGGCCGAGCCATCCACAAACACCGCCAGGTGCCGGCGCAACTGGCCCTGGTCATCGAGAATATAGCCGCGCAGCTCCGGCTGCTCCCGAAACGCCATCTCCAGCGCGGCGCAGACGGTAGCCGCGGGCACTTCCCGCTCCGGGCTCGGGATATGGCGCTGGATCGCAGAGGCAAAGACAAGGCGCGGCATGGCGGAAGGGCCAGCGCGGGGACCGCTGGCCGTGATGGCGAGTGTCTTGCAGTTTAGGAAATACTGCGGGGGAATGGGTGTGCGGTTGCGGGCAGTGGCAACAATAAGGGCTGTGGCGCAGCCGTGGCGCTTTGACGCTGCAATGCAGCATGCGCGCGAAGCCGGGACGCCCACCGGCAAGAAACCCCCAAGGCCTGCATACTGTCGGCTCCATGGCATCCGTAGCACTCACGTAAGGACGAACGATGGCAAGCACCTTGTACGACATTCCCCTGAAACGCATCGACGGCACCGACAGCCGGCTCGCGGATTTTCGCGCTCGTGTGCTGCTAGTTGTGAACGTGGCATCGAAGTGCGGCCTGACGCCCCAGTACGAAGGGCTCGAAGCGCTGTACCAGGCCAAGCGCGCCGAGGGCCTGGAGGTGCTGGGATTCCCGGCCAACAACTTCAAAGGCCAGGAGCCGGGCGACGAGGCGCAGATCCAGGAATTCTGCAAGCTGACCTACGACGTGCACTTCCCGATGTTCTCGAAGGTCTCGGTGCTCGGGCCGGACCAGCATCCGCTGTACGCGGCGCTGACGCAAGCCCAGCCGGCCGCCATCGGCGACGGCCCTTTCCGTGAACGCCTGAAGGGCTACGGCGTGAACCCGGAGAACGCCACCGATGTGCTGTGGAACTTCGAGAAATTCCTGATCGACCGGGAAGGCAAGGTGGTAGCGCGCTTCGCGCCGGACGTCGCCGCGAACGATCCGCGCCTGCTGGAGGCGATCGATGCGGCGCTGGGCCAGGGCCGCTGACCTGTAGCCGTTGGCTAGCGGCGTAGCGGCGGCACGAGGAGGGCATCAGGACTCGCCCACTCCGGCCGCCGCCCGCTAGCTACGCGGCCAAGGTCACGTCCGCGTCCAGCGGATACACCGGCCGCGTCAGGCGCGCAAACGGGAACTGCGTGTAGCGCGAACTCGTCACGCCACCGCCATCACACTCCACCACCGCCTTTGCGATCGGCACGAACACCGGCCGGCAGTACATGCGCGACTTCAGCAACAGGTAGCGCTGCGCCAGAGGATCCACACCGATATGGGTAAAGATGCCCAGGTCCCAGTGCTCCTGCGGTGTCTCGGTCACCACCACCTGCGCCGCGCCGATATCGAGCAGCACGGTGCGGCCCATGCGGATGCGCGCGCCGGTGTAGGTCGGGCCACTGATCACGTATTCTCCATTGCCGATGGCGGCCACCCGGCCGGTCAGGGTCAGCGGCGTCGGGTAGATGCCAAGCTGGGTCAGCGGCACCTTGTTGCCCACTGGCAACGTCACGCGGGCATCCACGCCGGCCTCGATCATCGCGGCTACGGCCTGCGGGTCGCATACCGGCCCCACGGCAATGCCGGACAAGCCTTGCCGCAAGGCCTCGCGCAGGACCTGCATATCGTCGCAGGTGCCGCCCGACATGCAGTTGTCGCCGTGGTCCAGCAACAGCACCGGCCCGCTGCCGCCTTGCGCGGCCAGCTGCGCGGCGTGCGCAATCGATTCAGCCAGCGGCTCGCTCTCATAGACAAAGCCGGCACGCTCCGCCCAGATCTGCGCGGCAAGCTTGTCGGCCGCTGCCTGCGCCGCAGCCTGGCCGCCGTCGGCCACCACCAGCACGCTCAGGCAAGGCGCCGCGATATCCGCCAGCCCGAAGCCGGCCAGCACCGACACCGCGAGCATGCCGTCGGCCTCGGCCTGCCTGGCCGCCGCCACCGCGCGCTGCATCGCGCCTTCGCCGGTATTGCTGCGCAGTGTGTGCGTGACCATCGGCAGGCGCCGCCAGGCCAGCGCGGGGCGCGCCTTTTGCTCGAGCATGCGCATCAGCAGGCGGCCCGCGTGCTCGCCGGTCTCGTACATGTCCACGTGCGGATAGGTCTTGAAGCTGACCGCGATATCCGCGTGATCGATCATGGCCTGCGTCACGTTGCCGTGCAGGTCCAGCGCAACGGCAATCGGCGCATGCGGCAGCACTTCGCGCAAACGCGCCAGCAACTCACCCTCGCCGTCGTCGCTGTTCTGCGCGACCATGGCGCCGTGCAGGTCGAGCATCACGCCGTCGCACCCAGGCGCCGCCTTCACGATGGCATCGCACAAGGTCGCATACGCATCGGCCGCGACGCGTCCGCTCGGGTTGGCGCTGGCCGTGACCGGCACCACCAGCGCCGCGCCTGCCGCCTCGGCCAGGTCGATAAAGGCACCGATGGCCGTGCGCGTGCCCTTGCTCGCCCGATACGCGTCCTCGCCGTATTGCGGATGAAAGGACGACAGCGGCGTCGCCACCGGCGAGAAGGTATTCGTTTCGTGGTTCAGTCGTGCGATCAGGATCTTCATGGCGGTGCGGGGGCTCCAGCATGGAAGCGGCCGGGAATGTCCGGCCGGAACGGGGGGATGGGGACCAGCGATGCGGCATCGACGGCCAATGCCTGGCTTGGCCTCGATGCCAAAGTCTACCGGCATGTGGCCCGGGATGGAACGGTGAGAAAGAGGGGCACCGGAGTTCCATCGCGCGTCATGCAGTCATGACGGACAATATCGCGCCAATCCCAACCTCGGAACAATAACAATGAAGAAGCAACTGCTGCGCCTGGGCGCTATCCTGCTGGCCATCGGCGGCCCCGCCATCTCCCACGCGGCCAACCTGCCACCGCTAGCCGCCCTGCTCGACTGCAAGGGCGAAGCCAGCGGCGTGGCCGCCTACGTCGATGCCCTGGAAGACGGCGGGCTGCCCGGGTGGAGCAAGAACGACGAACTGAGCGGCTTTGCCTCCGCCGTGTATCGCACCCCCAAGCCCGTCAGCGTTGCCGGCCTGCCCACCACGGACGTGCGCTTCGGCGACTACCAGCTCGGCAACTACACGGCCTATGGCATCACCAGCGCCACCGACGTCAACGCCGTGGCCAGCCAGCTCGGCCTGCGCGGCGTGGCCGGCCGGGGCCTGGCCCGCGAGAGCGCGCGCGGCGCGTGGATCGTGGCCCGCGAGTACAAGGGCCGGGTCGAGCTGGGCTGCGAATATCCCAATCCGCGGCTTGGCGGGCAAAAGGGTGCGCCAGCGCGCTGAAGACTCTCAGGCGGCGCCACTGCCCTGGCGCCCCTCACCTCAATCCGTGCCGCCCGTCTTCGCCGGATACTTCACCGCATTCATCTCCATCTTGGCCTTCACCGCCGCGTTCAGGTCAACATCGAGCGCGGTCAGCAGCTGCGCCAGGTAGATCGTGATGTCCGCCAGCTCCTGCTCCACGTGCGCGCGCTCGTCCGTGGACATGACGGCGCGCGCCTCCTCCTCCGTCTTCCACTGGAAAATCTCGACCAGCTCGGCCACTTCCACGCTCAGCGCCATGGCCAGGTTCTTGGGGCTGTGATACTTGCCCCAGCCGCGGGCCTCGCCAAATGCGGCGGCCGCTTGCTGGAGCGTCTTGATGTCGATCAGGGTCATGATGGTTCACTGCGAAAAAAAGCACCGCGCCTATTGAACCACGAATGCATGCGGCTCGCGGCGCACAACATGCAGAGAAACATTGGTTTCATSAGCGCGCATACACCGAGCCGGACGACCTGGTCAATGGCGCGCGATCCTGCTGGCGCCTAGCGGCCGAGCCACGCCGGCAGCTGCGCGATCAGGTACAGCGCCGCGCCGATCAGCCCGCCGACCACCGTGCCGTTCATGCGGATGTACTGCAGGTCCTTGCCCACGTTCAGCTCGATCTGCCGGGACATATCACGCGCATCCCAGCTGCGGATGGTGTTGCTGATATGCCGCGTGATGAACTCCGCAAAGTCCGGCGCCATGTTGCGCGCCGCATCGCGCAGGTGATCGTTGAGCGATGCGCGCAGGGACGCGTTGCGCGCCAGCTCCGCGCCGATCCACTGGCCCGCCGCCGCCACCTTGCGGTGCGTGGCAGAATCCTCGCGCGCCAGGTCGCGCTTGAACCAATCGCGCCACTCGGCCCAAAGCCCGCCGACATAGGCGTTCAGCGCCCCATCCTGCTTCAGGTGCGCCTTCAGCGCCTCGGCCTTGGCGTGGAACGTGGCATCGTGCTTCAGCCGTTGAATCAAACGCTGCACGGCCGCATCGAAGCGCTTGCGCAACTCGTGATCGGCATCGCCCTCGATCTGGGTCAGCACGCGGCTCAGCGCCGCGGAAATCATGTCAGCGCCATTGCTTCCGATCCACTCGGTGGGAAGCAACCGCTCCTTCCTGGGGTGATCGCTCTTCAGCCACTCCACGATCCGCTCCGAGATAAAAGCGCGGGCGGGCGGCTCGTTCAGCAAAGCAATCAACTGCGCGATGGTCTCATCGAGCAGCGCCTGGTGCCGATCGTTCCTGGTCAGGCTGTCGAGGATGGTCGCCGCGGACTCCGACAGATCGACCTTGTCGATCATCGTATCCACCGCCCGCTTCAGCAGAGTCTGGATGTTGCGCTCATCCATCACATCCAGCATGCCGCTCGCGAACTTCACCACCACATCACCGATCTGCCGCGCGTTGGCGGGCGACTCCAGCCAGCGGGTGACCACCAGCGCCGGATTATGCCGCTCGATCAGCGCAACCACGGACGGCACGTCCAGGAACTTCTCCTTCACGAACACCGCCAGGCCATCCGCGATATCGTCCCGCTTGCGGATGATGATGTTGGTGTGGCGCGCAAAGCCCGGCAACGGAATCCGCCGGAACAGCGCCGCCACGGCAAACCAGTCCGCCAGCCCGCCAACCAGCGCCGCCTCCGCCGCCGCCCGCACGCCATCCGTCAAAGGCGCGCGCGGCAGCAGGACGGTGGTGACGAAAACGGCAAACGCGAACAGCAGCAAGGCCAATGCCTTGCGCTTTGCGACCCTGAGTTCTTCTTCCTGATGCATGGGATACCGGGCCCTGCTGCTGGGCTTGGAGATGGGAGCGCCATCATAAATCGCATTCCGGACAAGGCAATGTCCGGTCCCGCTATCGGCTATCGGCTATCGGCTATCGGCTATCAAACGGTGCTGCCGTAGCGCGCAACATTCAAAGCCCAGGATACTTCGTCCGGATGCGCTGAACCAGCGCCTCGTCTGCCGGGTCGATACCCAAGTCCCACTCGGGGAACACGCTCAGGTCGTCAGCCAGCTCGGTGATCACTTCGCGCAGCTCCAAAGGCGCCAGCCACTCCGGCGGAATCGCCTCCACGCCAAGCAACGTGCCCAGCAGGTTTCCCGTGATGGCGCCCGTGGAATCCGAGTCGCCATCATGATTCACCGCCAGCACAACCCCGTGACGAAAATCACGCGCGACCAGCGCGCAGTAGATGGAGATTGCCAACGCCTCCTCCGCCACCCAGCCCTCGCCCAGGCGCGCGATGGCGTCATCGGCGGCCACGCCGGAGTCGGCCAGCGCCTGCGCATGCAGGATGGCCAGCAGCGTCTGCTCGTGATCCGGCCGCGTGGACAAGCACGCTTTGGCGCTCGACAAAGCATCAGGCAGCGCAGCGCCGTCGGCCAGCTCGCGGATCAACACCGCCAGCACGCCGCCTGTCAGCGATCCGCTTGGATGTCCATGGGTCAGCGCGGCCAGCTCCGTTCCCAAGGCAAAGGCATCCTGAGGCGATCGCTGCCCGGCGCGCCGCCACACAAACAGGCCAGCCGGCGCCACACGCATCACGCCCCCGCAGCCCTTGCTGTCGTTGCGCGCGGGCTCTCCCAGCTTGAGCATGGCCTCCAGCGCCGACAAACAAGTGTTTCCCGGCGCGCGCCGGCTATGCAGTGCCGCCTGCTGGTAAAGCCATCCCGGCTTGTCCGGCAGCACATCGCGATGGAACGCAGGCTGGATCCCCTGCGTCAACAACCAGCGCAGATAAGCGCGCGAGGCCACGCCAGGCACACTGCCGACGCCCCCGCTCGCCTCGCCCACCCACGCCCGCAGCAAGCCCTCCGCCGTGAACAACGTCATCTGCGTGTCATCGGTGATGGTGCCGACGCCACCATAGGCCGGGGCGTAGCCGGTGATGCCGTCCTTGCCAAAGCGCTCGCGAATCTCCGCGAGCGACAGGAACTCCACGGGAGCGCCCAGTGCGTCGCCAACAGCGCCGCCCAGCAGGCAGCCCTGGAAGCGGCTGCGTGGGATCTCGCAATCCATGACCGAAGCAGAAAACAAAAAACCCTCCGTGTAAGGAGGGTCGACGCATGGCCCGTTTGGTTGCTCCTCAAGGAGCCACATCCGCTTTCGCGATCCACCTTGCCCGGGAAGGCAGGTTGGCTTGGGCGTCGACCCAAATCAGAATGTGGGCGGATTGGAACATGCGGGGTTGGGGGGTGTCAAGGGTGGGGGAAGCAGGGTCAGCCGCATGATCGTGAGCCGGATCAACGGTGTTTGCTATTTCCAGCGGACCGATATTGTCCGCCTTGCACCTGTTCAAGCCGGCTTGAGGCGCGTGCTTGCCGAGATACCTGTGAGCAGGCAATCAGAAGGTCGCCGGTGAATTGACCCACAAAACCCGCGCCACGCCGGTGCCGGCGTTACGGTAACCGTGCGGCACGCTGCTCGGGAACGTGAACGCATCGCCCACGCCAACTGTGTAGCTCATGTCGCCCAGCGTCAGCTCAAGCGTGCCTTCAAGCACATAACCGACTTCCTCGCCGACATGCTCGATCTGCCCATCGCTGGCTTCGCCCGGTGCCACGATGTGGATATTGGCCTGCAGCAAACCGCCACGCTTGGCCAGCACAATGCGCTCCAGCGCGATGCCGCCCGCCTTGATGACCGGACGCTCGCCCTGGCGCTTGATGGGGCTTTCGCTGGGGTTGTCCTCGCTCGTCAACGCGGCAATATTGGTGTCGAGCGCAACCGCGAGCCGGTGCAGCATGGCGAGCGAGGGGGAGGCCAGGCCGCGCTCCAGCTTGGAGATCAGGCTTTCCGAGCAGCCAGCCTTCTGCGCCAGCTGCAGCAGCGTGTAGCCCGACACCAGGCGCGCATGGCGCAACCGCACGCCCAGGCTGGAGGCAGGCGTCTTCTTGTCGTTCGGGTCGCTTTGATCTTCTGAGTCGATCTGGTCAACCGCCAGCGCGCTTTTGGCTTTCAATTCACGTTCCGTGCAAGACAAGTTGAAGATGAAGAACCCAGGTTACTGGCTCGCCAGCGCGACCACGGTATAGGCCAGCGCCTGCGCCCCAAGGAATAGTTCGTGCGGCGCTGTTTCCTCTGCCGCGTTATGGCTGATCCCACCTTTGCTGGGCACAAAAATCATGGCCGTGGGGCAATGCTCCGCCAGGTACATGGCATCGTGGAACGCGCCGGATGTGAGGTGCAGCGGCTTGCCCTGCGATGCCTGCTCGCTGGCCCGCGCACAGGCCCGCTCGATCAGGTTCAGCATGGCAGCGGGAAAGTGCGTTGGCGGGCGCCGGAAAAAGCATTGGTACGTGATGCCGCCCTGGCGCGGCCGAGCCTGCGCCACCACAGCAGCCAGCATTGCCTCGAAACGCGCCAGCACTGCCTCGTCCACGCAGCGCACATCAATCGTGAATTCTACCTTGCCCGGAATCGTGTTGACGGAGTTGGGGCCGACCTGCCAGCGGCCCAGCGTCAGCCGCAACTGGCTGGCGGCCTCGGCGGCGGCGTAGGTGTACAACTGGTGGGCAATGCCAACGGCGGTAGCCATGGCATCGCTGCGCTCGTCCATGGGCGTGGTGCCCGCATGCGCCATCACGCCGGTGCATTCCACGCGGTACCACCGCACACTCTGGATGCCGGTGACCACGCCCAGCGGCACGGCCGCGCGCTCCAGCACCGGGCCCTGCTCGATGTGCAACTCCACGCAGGCCGACATCGGCCGCTGCATCGGGCGGCGCGGCACATCGTTCGTGGCGGCAAGCGCGGCATCCAGCGCATCGCCGAAGCGGATGTTGGCGCCGTCCACCGACGCGCGATACGCGGGCAGGCAAGCCGGGTCCACAAACGCGCTCGACCCCATGGCCCCGGGCCCGAAGCGGCTGCCTTCCTCGTTGGTCCAGGCCACCACTTCGATCGGGCGCAGCGTCTCGATGCCGGCGTCATTGAGGGCCGCGATGACTTCGAGCCCGGCCAGCACGCCGTAGGCGCCGTCCAGCTTGCCCCCGACCGGCTGCGTGTCGGCATGGCTGCCGGTCAGCACGGGCGGAAGGTCCGCCTTGCCAGCACGGCGGAAAAACAGGTTGGCGCAATCGTCCGTACTCACCTCGCAACCCAGCGCGCGCGCCTGCTCGATCAGGTAGCGCCGGGCGGCAAGGTCGATATCGGTCAGCGTTTCACGGGAGACGCCGCCATCGTCCCGACCGCCGAAAGCGGCCAGCGCGGCAATGGCCGCCTGCAAGCGGCCACTATTGACATGGTCCTGCGCCTGTTCTGCCGCGTGCTGCGCCAGCGGATCTTGTTGAGTCAATGGATTCTCCTCGGATTCAGATCGGTCATATCGCCGCGCTTCAAGCCACGCAGCGCTCAAGCGTCTGCGCAGCCGCAAGCACGCGCGCATCGCCCCGGTGCGGGCCAATCAGCGTCACGCCCACCGGCATGCCGTGCGCACCCGTGCCGGTAGGTACATGGACACAGGGATTGCCAAGCAGCGTCCACATGCGGTTGAACATCGGATCGCCCGTCGCGCCCAGGCCGGCCGGGGCCTCGCCCGGCGCGCTCGGTGCGAGGACGATGTCGACGGACGCGAACATCTGCTCGAAGGCCCTGCGCGCGGAACTGGCAAGCGCCTGCGCGGCAAAGAAGCGGCTGCCATCGATGCCGCGGCCCGCCGCCAGCAACGCGGCAAAGCCAATGCTGAAACCATCGGGCCGCGCGCGCATTTCCGGCGCGAAAGCGGCTGCGGCTTCGTACGCCATGATGTCGATCTGGGCCTGCGTCAGTTCATCGAACTCCGCCGGCAGCAGCAGGTCGCTCAACACGGCGCCATGCCCCTCGAGCAAGCGCGCGGCCGTGTCCAGCGCACGCCGGCTGTCATCACCCGCGCGCTCCCAATGCGGCGTGCGGCAAATGCCAACGCGCAACGGCATCGCCTGCCCGGTCTGCGGCGGCGTGAGCGGCAGGCGCGCCATCGCGCCGATGAAGAAGGCCGCATCGTCGACGCAGCGCGCCAGCACGCCCACGGTATCCAGGCTGGGCGCGAGCGACTTGATGCCGGCCGACGGCAGCGTGCCAAAGGTCGGCTTGTAGCCGACCACACCGCAATAGGCAGCAGGACGGATGATGGAGCCGGCGGTCTGCGTGCCGAACGCGATCGGCACCATGCCGGCAGCCACCGCCGCCGCCGATCCGCTGGACGAGCCACCCGGTGTGCGCGGGGCATCGGCGGGGGCGCGCGGGTTGCGCGTGGGCCCCGGCTGGAAAGTAGCGAACTCCGTGGTCACGGTCTTGCCCATGACCACCGCACCCGCGGCGCGCGCCATTGCCACGCAGGCGGCATCCATGACCGGCCGATGCCCGGCGTAGATCGGCGAGCCATACGTGGTGGGCATGTCGGCGGTGTCCATCAGGTCCTTCACGCCGATGGGCAAGCCGTGCAGCGCGCCCAAGGCAGGCCCCGCATCCAGCAACCGTGCCTGCTGCAATGCCTGCGCCCCATCGAAATGCTGCCAGGCCAGAATGCCGGCCTCGGCGGCATCGATGCGCGCGATGTACGCGCGTACCAAGGCCTGCGCGCTGAGCTCGCGCCGCGCCATGCGTGCCGCCAGCTCACGCGCCGGCAGTGCCAGGAAATCGTTCATGCCTGTTCTCCTTCAGCCGAAATACGCCGAGCGCACTTCGTCGTTGCTGGCCAGCGCTTCGGCCGTGCCCTGGGCCACCACGCGCCCTTGCGACAGCACGTAGCCGTAATGCGAAATGGCCAGCGTCTGCCGTGCGTTCTGCTCGACCAGCAGCACGGTGATGCCCAGTGCGTTGATCTGCTTGATGACCTTGAAGTTCTCTTTCACATACAGCGGCGACAGCCCGAGCGACGGCTCATCGATCACCAGCAGCTTCGGCTCCGCCATCAAGCCCCGGCCAATCGACACCATCGCCTGCTCACCGCCCGACATCGTCCCCGCCAGCTGCGCCGCCCGCTCCTTCAGGCGCGGAAAGATATCGTAGACCTTGGCCAGCCGCTCGCGCACCCGCGCCGCGTCGGTCTCCAGGTACGCACCCAGCGCCAGGTTCTCCGCCACCGTCATACGCGGGAAAATCTTGCGCCCCTCCGGGATGCAAGCGATCCCGGTAGCGATGATGTTGTGCGTCTTCTCGCCAGCCAGGTCCTTGCCATTCCACAAGACCTGGCCCTGGCGCGGTGGCGTGAGGCCGAGGATGGCGCGAATCAGCGTGCTCTTGCCCGCGCCATTGGCGCCGAGGATGCAGGTGATCTTGCCAGGGGCCACGTCGATGGAAACGTCATGCAGCACGTTGACCTTGTCATACCCGGTGGTGAGCCCTTTCACGCTGAGCGTGCCGGGGGAATCGAGCGTGCTCATGCGGCTTCCTCTCCAAGGTAGGCGGTCTGCACATTGGCGTCGGCGGTGATTTCCGTGTAGGTGCCCTCGGCGATCTTCTTGCCATAGTTGAGCACCACGCAGCGGTCGGTAATGCGCTCGATCACGTTCATCTCGTGCTCGATCAGCACCACCGACAAGTTCGGCAGCTTGCCGCGCACATCCAGGATGTCGCTCATCAGCGCATGCGTTTCGTCATGCGTCATGCCGGCGGATGGCTCATCGAGCAACAGCAGACGCGGCTGGCTCATCAGCGCGCGGCACACCTCGATGCGGCGGCGGTCGATCATGGTGAAGGTCTCCACGGGCTCGAACAGCCGCGCCACCAACGGCGGGCTGAAGATATTCAGCAGCCCCTTCACCTTCTCCACATAGGCGTCGTACTCCGCGCGAAACGCCTTGCGCCGGAACAGGTTGAACACCAGCCCGTGCTGCATGTGCTGGTAGTCGCCGATGACGATGTTGTCGAATACCGTGAGCGGCAAGGACAAGCGCGAGCGCTGGAACGTCCGCGCCACGCCGCTGCGGTAGATGTCCTGCGGCGTCTTGCCGATGACGTTCTCGCCGTTGTAGGTGATGGTGCCGCTGCTCGCCTTGTACAGGCCGGTCAGCACATTGAAGAAGGTCGTCTTGCCCGAACCGTTCGGCCCCAGCAGCCCGAGGATCTCGCCCTCGCGGATTGTCATGTCCAGGCTGTCCAGCGCGGTCAGGCCGCCGAAGCGCATGGTCAGGCCCTTGACTTCAATCATGGTCTTGTCACTCATCGCGAAGTCTCCCGGCCAAAGAACAAGCGCGTCTTGCGCGGCAGCAGCCCATCGGGGCGGAACAGCAGGATGGCGATCACCAGCGCCGCATAGAAGAGGAAACGGTACTCCTGGATGAACTGCAGCTTCTCCGGCAGCACCAGCACGATGATGGCCGCCGGAATCAGGCCAACCGCATTGCCCAGCCCGCCCAGGATCACGATCGACAGCATCAGCAGCGAATCCGAGAACGTGAAGTTGTTGGGCGCCACGAAGCCGGTGATCATCCCGTACATGCTGCCCGCGATGCCCGCGAAGAAATTGCCCAGCATGAAGGCCACGACCTTCCAGCGCGCGATATGCAAGCCGAAGGTGGCGGCGGCCGTCTCGTCCGTGCGCACCACGTCCATGCTCAATCCCACCCACGAGCGCTCCAGCGCCTTTACCGTCGCAAAGACACCGGCACAGATGCCGAGGCTGATCAAGGCATAGCTCACGTAGAACGACACGTCGACACCCGCCACCGTAAAGCCGTCGTTCAGCGCGTAACCAAAGATGGTCATGCCCGGCACCTGCAGACCCTGCGGCCCGCCCAGCACATCGTTGACCTCGATGAAGGTCTTGAACAGGATGCCGAAGGCGATGGTCACCAAGGCCGCATAATGCCCACGCGTGCGCAACACCGGCGTGATCAGCATCGAGCCGACCAGCGCCGCGATCACGCCCGAGATGACGATGATCAGCAAGTGCGGAATGCCGGTGTGCATGGCCATCACGGCAGTGGCATAGCTACCAATGCCAAAGAACGCCGCGCCCGCGAAGTTGGCCACGCCAGAGAAGCCAAACTGCAGCGTCAGGCCGAGGCAGGCTGTGGTGTACAGCAGCACGGAGCAGATCATCAGCAGCGCGAAGTGTGCATCGTAGAACGCGGCGATCAGCGCCAGCGTGCCGCCCACCGCCCACAAGCGGGCCAGGCCCGGACGGCTGGCGCCGGCCTCCTCGAGTGCGCGGTTGGCGCCCAGTTTCTGGCCGGCAATGACCGCCACGATGGCAACGGCCAGCAAGATGGCCACGCTGAGCTGCGACTCCGCATGCAGGAACAACCACATATAGACGGTCAGCGCGATGCCGGCCAGCGCCAGCACCACGGCGGGATTACGCTTGCCTGATGTGTGACTCTTCGGGGTGTTGATGGTGCTCATGGTGTTCATGGTGTCAGACCCGCTCACTGGATTTTTCTGCGATCAGGCCGGTCGGCTTCCAGGCCATCAGCACGATGACAACGGCGAAAGCGAAGACGTCCTTGTACGCGCTCGGGATATCCGGAATCAGCGCAGGCAATGTGGCGCTGCCAAGCACCTGCAGTGCGGCAAACAGGAAGCCGCCGAGGATGGCGCCGTAGATGTTCCCCAGCCCGCCGAGAATGGCCGCGGCAAAGCCGATCACGCCAAGCAACAGCCCCACATTGAAGTTGATCTCGTTGTAGTACAGCCCGTTCATCACGCCCGCCAGCGCGGCCATGCCCGAGCCCAGCGCGAACGTCAGCAGCACCACCGCCTCGAAGTTGATGCCCATCAGCCGCGCCGTTTCGCCATCCTGCGCCACCGCGCGGATCGCCATGCCGAAACGGGTACGCGTAATCAGCAGATGCACGCCGACGATGATGGCGATGCCGGTAGCCAGCAGGATCAGGTTATCGGCACGCAGCGACAAGCTGCCCAGCTCGATGGAAGCCGTTGGCAGCAGCGCCGGGAACGGCTTGGGGTTGGAGCCATCGGGATAGAACAGCCGCACGGATTCGCGCATCACCGTGCCCAGCATCAGCGTGGCCAGCAATGTATTGAGCGGTGCCGCCTTGCGCAGCGGCAGGATCAGGAATTTTGCAATCGCCGCGCCCAGCAGGCCGGTCACGCAGATCGCGCACAGCACCACCGCCAGCAAACGGATCCAGGGCGACTGGATGTCGAGCATCAGCACACCGGTGGACGCCGTCAGGCCAGCAAACGCGCCGACCATCAGCGTATCGCCGTGCGAGAACTTGATCACATCCAGCACGCCGAAAAACAGCGTAAATCCCACGGCGACCATGGCATAGATCATGCCGAGCATCAAACCGTTGAACACGTATTGGCCAATCTCACTCATCGAGTTCCCCTCCCCCCCCATCCAGACAAGAAGCCAGACGCCACGCGCACTCGGCCACGGGCCGCCGCGCCTTGCGGTCGCGGGCCCGTGGATTCGTGGGATCGTGGAATCGTGCTTTTCTGGTTTAACGCTGCAGTGATTTACAAGCCGGCGAGCTTCTTCTTGCCCTTGCCGTAGGTGCTGTCCTCCCAGATCACCCACTTGCCATCCTCGACCACATACTTGGTCACCAGCGGCACGATGTTCTGGCGATGGTCGTCGAACGTCACCTTGCCGATGATGGTGTCGGCATCCTTGGTCGCATTGAGCGTGTCGCGCACCTTCTTGCGATCCGGCCCCACCTTCTCCACCGCATCCATGATCAGGTTGGCCGCGGCGAACGCAAACGGGCCATACGCCTCAGGCGGATCGCTGTACTTCTGCTGCGAATACTTGCCCGCGAAGAACAAGCCGCCGGGCAGCTTCTCCCACGGCGCGCCCTCGATAAAGGCCAGCGAGCCCTCGGCCTGCTCCTTGCCCGTACCCTGGATATACGCATCGGACTTGATGCCCGACGTCCCCTCGAACTGTGCCTTGATGCCCAGCTTCTCCATCTGCGTGCGGATGCGCACGCCCAGCGGCGTGAGGCCGCCAAAGTAGACAACGTCCGGCTTCAGCTCGCGGATCTTGGTCAGCTCCGTCGTGAAATCCTGCTGGTCGGCCGTCACGCCGAACGTACCCAGCACCGTGCCACCGTCCTTTTTCAGGAACTCGCTGAAGTACTTGTTATGGCCTTTGCCGTAATCGGTGGTGTCATGGATGATCGCCCACTTCTTGTAGCCCAGGCCCGTCATGAACTTCGCCGCAACCTCGCTCTGGTTGATCATCGTGCCATTGACGCGATGGATCTCCTTGAAGTTATTACCGTAAGTGACATCCGGCAACACCGCGCCCCACACCACGGCCGGCATGCCAAAGCGGTTGTACACGCCAACCGTGCCCATCGCCACGGCCGAACAGAAATGCGTCACCCCCGCCACGATGCTCTTGTCGGCAGCGATCTTGGTCGCCACCTGCACGCCCACGTTAGGGCGGCACTCATCATCCTGCGTGACCAGCTCATAGGTGTACTTCGACTTCGGGTCAGCATTGCGCAAGCGAACCGCCAGGTCGGCGGAGTTGCGCCCGCCCAGGCCGATGGACGACACGCCGCCAGTCAGCGGGCCCACGAAGGCAATCTTGACGACATCCTTGGCGGCAGCCGGCGCGGACATCCCGGCCAACCCGGCCGAGGCCAGCAACAAGGCAGCGGCAACTACGGTGTTCTTCTTGCGCACTCTCATCCCCTTCGACACTTGGACAAACGGTTGGTATTCAAGTAACTCGAGCAAAACTACGCGTTACTTTCTCTAAATTCAAGTTACTTGAATTCTGCATCGCAACAACCATGCCAGTGGCTTTGGGGGTACCCAGGGATGGAAAGCACCGCAATGGCGGCCGAAGACGCCCATGGCAGGCGGCAAGTACGTGCGCACGGCACGGTTCTGGTGCGCCGCCGCACCAGAAGTATGGAAAGTTGGGGAACGCAGGGATGTCGGTGCCGCGCGAAGGGGCGGCCAAGCCAGGCCGTTGCGTCACGACCCACCACAAGTAGACCAATCGGAGCACCAGAGCCACATTACCGCCACAGGTGTCGCCGGCGATCGCGCCGCCAGACCACAACTATTGCCTGGACACTGCCCTTCGCGGAATATCGACCTGTCCGAAGGAGCGATATTCCATCACCCCGTCGCGCACAACGATCAACGCACCAACCAGCGCGGCGGAATCTGCAGGCATGCAGGCCGCATCGAGCACGAGGCGCGCTGCGATGGCCGCACCCGGGCGCAGCGTAAGTAGCTGCGTCGGGAGATCCGTGCCAGCGGTAATCGGCAAATCTGCAGAGATGAGATCTCTGCAAAGCCCGGTGTGCAGGTCCTTGCCTGATAGTGCAATCTCTATTACGTCGGTGCCAGGGTTGGATATGGACACACGGAGATAGCCGGGATCGTCGTCATCAACTCAGCCAAAAATCCTCCATAGCTCCTGCCTGACATAGTCAATCCGAATATTCTTAATTGCTCTTTCCTCTGCAGTTTCTTTTTCTATATAAAAATCGGAGAAGCCGGATTTCGAACCCGCCAGGACCCTATATATTGAAGCAGCTTCACGGAACCGTGGATCATCCATATCGCGACACTCTGAGATGGCCTCGATTACCGCAGAGATCCCAGGCAAGAACGCCAACCCGCCCTCCTTCCTATAAATTTCCAATAACTCCGTGAGTATAATTTTCACGGGCTCCGTACTTTTATTTTCCATTTTCCAACTTTATACCAACTGGCTGCCCAGCAGGCTCACCCTTTCGATTAAAGTACTTGTACCGGGCTAAGGTGCTGCACACGAAGCGAAAAAACTTGCGCCATCCATACCTCGATATGACGTATAGATGAAGCAAAAGGAAAACAGTTCCATTGCTCCTCCTCTTAAGCACCCTTTTAGTACGCCAACTGTTCGTCAACTAAAGATTAACTGCCTTAACCTCGGTTCGAAAATCCGGACACTCTAAAGTATCTCTCCCAGCCGAAGCCGGGTCTGTCGCTATTGCTCACTGGCCGGTAGTGGCAATCGTCCAGTGTCAGTCGAACTCGATCTTGCACTCGCTCAATGGAAACAGGCGGCCGTCCGAGACCATGAACTTATCGCCTTCGATCCGGGCCAGCAGAAGGTGCATCGCCTGTGCGCCAGCCTCTATGTCCTTCCGCCAGCCCTCAAGGTCGCCGTGGTAGCCAATTGCATGAAACAGCTGACCACTAGACAAGGTGACCTTACAACCTCGCTCGTTAACTCCTCCGCTCTTGGCATTCGGCGGATTGGTGAATTCCGTTAGGGTGAATTCCGTTAGGTTTCTAAATTGCTTTCGGAACTTGTACTTACCATCATCAGCAAAATAGACAAACTCCGTACCCTCTACAGCGACAGTGCCCGGGATCACCCGAGCGCCCTGCCTCTCAAGCTTCCCGCCTAGAGTCTGCTCTAGCCGCTCCAATTGGCTGGTCATAGCTTCCTTCCTCATCACTTGGTCGGAGTGATCACG
>NZ_JBFTOQ010000030.1:0-95209 GCF_056398045.1 Cupriavidus sp. 05L411
CCGATGCCGAGGCGCGGCTGATTTCTTCCATGGCGATCATGTGGGCCAGGTAGCCCATATTGGCGCCGCCGTATTCCTCCGCCACCGTGATGCCGAGCACGCCGAGGTCGCCCATCTTCTTCCAGGCGTCCATCGGGAACTGGTCGGTGCGGTCGATCTCTGCCGCGCGCGGCGCCAGTTCGGCCTGCGCCCAGTTGCGCACGGTTTCGCGCAACATGTCGATGTCTTCGCCGAGGTGGAAATTGAGGCCGGGGAGTTCGTTCATGGTTGAGTGCTCGTTATCTAGTGGAATACGGCCGCGGCAGACGGCGGCCCGATGTCAGATGGGATTCGGTTGGGTCGTCACGTGGTCTTGTCGCCAAGCCCCAGTTCCAGCGTCATGCGCTCGCGCATCACGAACTTCTGCACCTTGCCGGTAATGGTCATGGGCATTTCGTCGACAAAGCGGATGTAGCGCGGAATCTTGTAGTGCGCGATCTGGTCGCGGCAGAAGGCGCGGATATCGTCCTCGGTGGCCGTATCGCCCGGCTTGAGCACGATCCACGCGCAGACTTCCTCGCCGTACTTGGGGTCGGGCACGCCAAACACCTGCACGGCCTGCACCTTCGGGTGGCGGAACAGGAATTCCTCGATTTCGCGGGGGTAGACGTTCTCGCCGCCGCGGATCAGCATGTCCTTCACGCGGCCGACGATGTTGCAGTAACCCTCGGCGTCGATGGTGGCGAGGTCGCCCGTGTGCATCCAGCCATCGCGGATCGCCTCGCGGGTGCGAGGCTCGTCATCCCAATAGCCTTGCATCACCGAGTAGCCGCGCGTGCACAGCTCGCCCTTTTCGCCAACGGGCACGATCTCGCCGGTGCCGTCCACCAGCTTGACCTCAAGATGCGGCTGGATCAGCCCCACGGTGGTCACGCGCTTGTCGAGCGGATCGGTGGTGGAACTCTGGAAGGAAACCGGGCTGGTCTCGGTCATGCCGTAGGCGATCGTCACCTCCGCCATGTGCATCTGCGAGATCACGCGTTTCATCGTCTCGATGGGGCAGGGCGAGCCCGCCATGATCCCGGTGCGCAGCGTGGAGAAGTCGTACTTGGCAAAATCCGGATGATCCAGCTGGGCGATAAACATGGTCGGCACGCCGTGCAAGGCCGTGCAGCGCTCCTCGCTGACCGCCGCCATGGTTGCCGCCGGCTCGAACGCCTCACCGGGGAACACCATGCAGGCGCCGGTGGATACGCAGGCCAGCACGGCCAGCACCATGCCGAAGCAGTGATAGAACGGCACCGGGATGCACAGCTTGTCCTGCTCGGAGAAGCGCATCGCCATGGCGATGAAGCGTGCGTTATTGACGATGTTCCGGTGCGTCAGCGTGGCGCCCTTGGGCGCGCCGGTGGTGCCGCTGGTGAACTGGATATTGATCGGGTCGTAGCGGTCCAGTTGCGCGGTGACCGCGTCCAGCTCGCCGGTGAGGGCATGCGTGCCATGGGCGAGCAGCGCATCATAGTTCAGCATGCCCGGCGTGCGCTCGCCGCCCATGCGGATCACCCAGCGCAGCGCGGGCAAGCGCGCTGCTTGCAGCGCGCCCGGCTCGCAGCTTTTCAATTCCGGCGCTAGCGTCTGCAGCATTTCCAGGTAGCGCGACGTCTTGAACGACTCCGCCGCCACGATCGCCTTGCAGCCCACCTTGTTCAGCGCATATTCCAGCTCCGCCAGGCGGTAAGCTGGATTGATGTTCACCAGCACCAGCCCAAGGCGCGCGGTGGCGAACTGCGTCACCAGCCACTCCACCCGGTTCGGCGACCAGATGCCGATGCGGTCCCCGCGCTCCAGGCCCAGCAGGCGCAAGCCCCCGGCCATGGCGTCCACCACCTGTGCAAATTCCCGCCAGCTCCAGCGGATGCCCTGCTCGCGAAACACCACCGCCTCGCGATCCGGGAAACGCGCTACGGTTTCCGCTAGCAGCGCCGGCACCGTCAGCTCGGACAAGGGAATGTCGGTACTGCCCCTGACATGGGAGAGCCCGCCAATGGGCAAGATCGTTGGGCTAGCCGCACCCTGCATCGTCATAGTCGTCTCCAAAGCGCTTTCGCAATATTGTCCGTATCCCGGTTTCTTGAGGCTTATTCAACTTTGTTGAGTTTGGCTCAAGTCGGGGAGTGCGCATATATTCTGGCCTTTGTCCCGTCCTATGTTGCATCGGGGCAGTGGCGTTGACTGGAAAAGTACACGCAGACCCGAAAAATTGCAACCATGAGTTGAGTAAAGATCAATTACAATCCCGTGACGGGGGCGTGCAGCGCCCCAAGGCGTGCCCGGGCATCCGTTTTTGCTGCGCCGCACTATAATCGCCGGCTTCCGGCAAGCGAGGTAACACGTCGATGGACGACATCATGGTGCGGCGCCGCGTCCCCGCGAGCGCCAAGGCGGAGCAACGCATCCGCGACATCCTGCGCGTGGCCCGCGAAGTCTTTGCCGAGATGGGCTACGAGCGCACCACCACCACCGAGATCGCCCAGCGCCTGGGCATCTCCGAAGCCACGGTGTTCACCTATTTCCACGGCAAGCGCGAGCTTTGCGTGCGGGTGATCGAAGACTGGTACGACGAGATCATCGCGGCGGTGGAAGAAGGCATGCCGCGCGGCCAGAGCACCAAGGCGCAGCTCGAGTTCTTCGTGCGCACGCATCTTCGGCTGTTCCTGATCCAGGGCACCGGGCTATGCGCGCTGGTGCTCTCCGAAGGCCGCGCCAGGGGGCCGGGGCTGGGCGAGGTGTTCGTGCCGCTGCAACGGCGCTACACCGCGCCGCTGATGGATATGCTGGCGCGCGCGCGGGAGAGCGGGGAGATCCGGGCTGACCTGCCGTTGAGCTTGCTGCGCTCGGCGATCTTCGGGCCGATGGAACACATTCTCTGGGACGCAATCGCCAGGCAGCGGCCGGTGGATATCGAGCGGACCGCCAAGGATATCGTGGCGCTGCTTTGGCCGGCACTATTGCCGCCGGACCTGGAGGTAGCGGCGCTGCGCGAGTTTTATGGGGAAGTGGGGGCGGCGTTGCGGCGAGTGGACGGGCGCACGGAATAGGGCGCGCTGAGTAGGGAACGCGAAGCAGAGCGCTCCGGTAATCGTTCGGGCGGCGCCAACCTCGGTGTGTGGCGCCGCCCAACAGCGCTAGCGGCGTGGCTTCCTTCCGAAGCACATTCGGGCGCTTTTCCACCGTGCTGGCACGGGCATGGGAAATGCGTAATGGGGAAACGGCGGGTGAAACGGCGGGTGAAACAACAGTTGAAACGGCGGGTGCATCTGCGCCGCCTTTGCGACTGGCGCCCCGGTTTTCCCCGTGAGTCGACGCATTGTGTCGGCCTCCGCTACTTCTCTGAGGGAAGGGTTTGCCATGCAAAAGCTGTCCATTCTGGCAATTTGCCTGCTTGTTCTCCTGGTCTGCATGACCGCGTTCATCTGCCTGTCAGGCGCATTCACGCTGCGCGATACCGAGTACGGAAGCGGCACGGCGGCGTTCTGCTATATCGAGGGGTACGTTTGTTGAGGCCAGCTTTGCCACTGTCCCACTGTCGGCCGGGTTGGTGGAAACCAGTGGAATAATCCCGCTGCCTGAAGCGTTTACCGTAAGGGCAGCGTGCGCGGCGTGTGCGCGTGCTTGAATTATGCTGGAAGGGTTCCTGGCTCGAGAACACCACCCGCGCCAACAATGGAGAATGGTCATGCAATATCGCTTAGCCAGATGGATGGGGGCTACCGCCGCTGCGCTCGCGCTGTGTGCCTGCGCGTTCCTGCAGCCGGTCGAGACCGCGCAGAAAATGATCGGCGGCCCGCAGAGCGCCGTGCGCGACACCTTTGGCAAGCCCACGGAGACCTACCAGCTCGCCGGCGGCACCAGCCGCTGGATCTACTCAAAGCAGCCGCTCGGGTTCGAAGTCTACGCGGCGGATTTCGACGCTAGCGGAAACCTCACCAGTTTCCGCCAGATGCTGACCGAAAAGGAGATCTATGAGGCGCGCCCGGGTACCTGGACCAAGCAGGACGTGGCCCAGCGCTTCGGCCTGCCACGCGAGCCGGTCCAGTACTACCCGCTGATGAAGCGTGAGGCATGGTCGTACCGGCTCTACATCGGCGCTTACCAGCCGGCCCACTTCAGCGCCTACTTTGACGATCGCGGGGTGCTGGACCGCACCATGATCATTGTCGATCCGCTTGGGGGCGACGACCACTCCAGCAGCAAGTGATTGCCGCCTTGGCAACCCGTTGTGCAGTGCCTGGCCCAGGCACGATCGCGTCCATGGGCCGTTGCGCGGCGGGTGCAAAGGCGCGCGATGGCCTAGGGGTTCGCTCCGGAGACGCGGGAGGCAGCCTTTGCCATTAACGTTCCAGCCGCGCCTCGATCCCCCCGATCAACCGCTCAATCCAGATCCGCAGCAAGCCATTGGACGGCGCCATCAACGCCGAATACCCCACAATCCGATACACCTCGCTCCGCCGTATCTTGGGCACCTTCGCCGGATCCAGCCAATCGTCATTGCTGGCAAGCAGAAGCAGCGTCTCCAGCCCGATAAGGACTGGCCACAAACACGCGAGGCGCAATCGAGCAGAGAACGCAGGAATGGCAAACGTGTAATCCACCGCCTCACGGAAATGACCCAGCGTCGTGCGGATCAGCGCGAACAGAAGTGGTTTCGCACGCGCCGAATTGCCTGGCAACAGCAAGTCTTGCGGCGTCAGTCCATACTGGCCCAGCATCGTCTCGGGCAGGTAGCAACGCCCGATCCGCAGGTCCTTGGCGCAGTCCCGCAGCACATTGGTCATCTGCAGCGCCTTGCCAAAGCGAACGCCTCGCAGCAGCATCGCCTCGGAGTCTGCCTTGAGCGTCCCGGGCATATGGGCGTAGGTCATCTTGGTCCAGAACTCTCCCACGCATCCCGCGACCAGGTAGGTGTACCGGTCCAGCTCTTCCCATTCGCGCAGCACGCCAATCTGCCCTGAGCTTTCGTCGGGGAACGTGCGCAGATCAAATTCCATGCCGGAAGCCAGGGTCGACACGATCTCGCGAACCGCCGTCCGATCGGCCGCGCTCAGCTGGGACAGCAACGCCAGCGCCGGGCCGAGCGATTCGAGCAGAAGCTTCTCGGCCGATAGCGCTTGTTGCCCGGCGACCTCTGCCGCCAGCCGCCGCATGAGCGTGCCATCGTCCGTGGCGCCGTTGACCTGGTCACGCAGCGACAGCAGCAGTTCCAGCCGTTGCTGCGGTGGAATCAGCGAGGTGTCCGCGATGGTGTCCGCGGCGCGCGCCAGCAGATAAGCCAGGCCGATCGGATCGCGCATCCCGGCGGGCAGCACCCGCAGGGTGAGATAGAAAGAGCGTGAAACGCCTTTGAGCAGCGGGCCAAGAAGGAAGGCCCGGGTAGGGTTAGGCATGGATGGGGTCGGGTCGTGATTGACAAGTCGGCGCTGCCGGATTGTATCCGCATCCGGCGCGATGACCGCGTGCCCGACCGCCTGACCCTGGCCTTGCACGGCGCAAGGCGCGCGCCTGCGCGTTCGCCGCGAAATCATCCGAGCGCCACGGTGCCGGGTTCATCGTCAAGCATGGCCTTGGCGATTTCGGCGGGGGGGGCGACGCGAACGTAAGCGGTGCGGCCGCAACCGGCGGGAGATAGGAAAGGCCGGCTAGCGCCGCGCAGGCAGTGCAGGCAGTGGATAGGGCATTGCGCCATGCGGCAAGGAAAGCCGTCGCATGTCGTGCCGCCAACGCGGTAGCCAGGTCACCGAACCGCTTTGTCTTTCCCGCCATGAGAATCCTTGAATGGTCTCAGGCGTCGATTCTATTTTGTTTTCCGCGGTTCGGTGTCTTGGCTTGGTATGGTCGAGCGCACAGATCGCACTACCAGGGCAGGCTCAGGGAGGCGCCATCCCGCGCTCATGGGCTGCCACCATGAGTGAACCTGGTTGCGCCGGGGAAGTAGCGCCGCTGCGCCAGCTCAGAGCGCGCCCGTCAGCCTGCGCCGCACAAAGACGATATGCTCGCGCAGCACATAGAACTGGTCGGCATAGGCGAGCGGCATCTTCATCTTGTTGACCGCGTCTTCGATGTGGTCAAGGCGCTGGGCCAGGGCGGCCTTTTCTTCCTCGGAGGGGTTCACCAGTGCCACGCGCTCGATTTCGATCAGGATGCCGTACCAGCGATAGATGCGGGACTTGACCCGCCACCTGTAGAGCGAAGGCACCAGCCGGAAGGCCGGAATCAGGATCACGATCACCGGCACAAGCACCAGCGCACGGGAGAGCAGGCTCGCCAGCCAGAAGGGCAGGTGGCGGTACAGGAAGCCCTTGCCCGAGGCGTAATAGCGCGTGGCGTCGTCGCTCAGCGGGAACTCATGCGCAGTGGCCGAGGGAAACTGCCCGGCGCTCTGCAGCAGCCCGGCCTTGCCGTGGACCTCGCGCGCGGCCTCGATCAGCAGGTCGGACAGCGCGGGATGCAGCGAGTCGCGCGCCACCAGCTCCACCGTCGGGCCGATCAGGCGGATGGGATGCGCCGGGAGATTCTTGCCCAGGTCGAATACGCCGGCGGGCAACACCAGCTCCTGCAGATAGAGAAAGCGCCGCGTATAAGCACTGGCCTGCGCGAAATCCAGCACGCGGATGCCCGGCATGCGAAACAGCTTGCGCATGACCGGGCCGGTGGCGGAATCGCCGGTCAGCATGGCCACGTCGATCTTGCCGTCGACCAGCGCCTGGGCGGCGTCGTCGCCATCGAACGCGATAAGCTCGGCGCTGCCGCCCGGCTCGATGCCGTTCGCCTTGAGCAGTGTCAGCGCCAGCGCGCGGGCACCGCTGCCTTCGCGTCCGATGGCGATGCGCGACTTGCGGAAGTCGGACAATTTGTGCTGCTCCTTGCCACGGTACAGCACCGTGATGGGCGCGTAGAACACGCTGCCCAGCGAGACCAGCCCCTCGGTGTCCACATCGCTGGAGACGCCACCCTGGACCAGCGCCAGGTCAACGTCCTGCTTGCGATCGGCCAGCCGCTGCACGTTCTGGCGGGAACCTTCGGAGGCCAGCACATTCAGCGTGATGCCATTGCGTGCGAGGACCTTTGCGTACTTCTCGGCGGCGTTGTAGAAGGAACTGCCCTTGGGGCCCGCGCTGATGGAGATGGTGCTCGGCGGCGCCGGCTGCACCAGCCATACGGCGAGCCAGATGGCTGCCAGGGCAAGGGCCAGCACGGGGCCGAAGGACACGGCCAGGTCGCGCCAGGAAATGGCGACAAAGCGGGCGCGCAGGCGGTGGATATCAGGGAGCGCGTTGGCGGTAGTGGGCTTGTCTGGTGCGGGGTCCGGCGGCATCGGCGCGATTGGGGGAGGCTAGGGCCGTTGGATGATAGCACCCGCGCTGTGCCGCATTTTTGCGCGCGTGCTATCCGGCAACGTCATTGCGTCCAACCGCCTCTTGGCGAATAGTCGTGCTCCCGGTTGTCGCCGGTGCGCTCCGTGCCATACGGCTGTCCGCGATCGCCGGAGCGATGATCGTTGTTCCATTCGTTGCCCGGATGGCGGTCATGCCGGTCTTCACCGCGATAGCCGCCATCGCCACCGGTGCGGCCTTCGCCGCCGGGTACCCACAAGCACCCCGTTTGGGTGAGCGCGAGCGCAGCAGCGCAAATCATAAGACGAGTTCGCATGACATGCTCCTATCACTACCACGCCGCAGGCGTAATGCGCGGCAGTGGTCATCTGCAATGCTTCATGCCCACTGGAAACCTGGCATGACGTCACTGTGTTCCTCAACGCTCACGCCGCCCAGTTCATGGATCATGCGTTTGACGGAATCCTTCGCGTCCCCGGCGCAGCTTGCGACCAGTAGCATTTCGCCTTGCGCGAGCTGCGCGCGTTCCCGGGCAACCTTGCCGCGCAGGATGCGTGCGCCAAGCTGGCCCGCGAGCCAGGCGCCGCACAAGCCGCCGAGCGCCCCGCTCGCCACGCAAGCCAGGACGCTGGCAAAGGTGCCCGCCGAGGTGCCGAGATGCAGCGTCGCGGCAACGGCCAATATGGCGCCGATCACGGTGCCCGCTATCGCCCATTCCTGGCGATACGTTGTTTGCTTGGACGCGGCCCGGGGCAACCCTTCCATGGGCTGGTCGTCGCGCTGGATGAACCAGGGCCCGCCGATATGGACAGGGGCAACAGGTAGCGCATGCAACGAAGATTGCATGCTTGTCGCGGCAGCGATGCCGCTAAGCCGGAAATACAGGACGCTGCGCATGATGTCACCTCGAGATCCGTCGCGTTGCAATGGCCACATGGCGAAGGCCCGCAATGTGGCGCCGCGACAGGCTGACAATGACATGGATCGGCTGCGAAGTCGGTACGATGGCGGACACGGAATCTGGCGCAGCGCACCATGCAAAAAAAATGCCCTCGGCCCGAAGGCCGAGGGCATGAAAGGAATGACGTTCAGCGTTGGCTTGCGTTTGCCGCCATCGCCGGTCGGCCGCACGACCCCTGCCCGGTCGCAGCCGCGTCTACTGCCTGGCAGTTCCCTGCTCTTCTGTGACTTGCGATACCCGTTCCCCATTGCCCAGGATCATCAGCGCGCTGTCATCCATTTCCGGCGACGGTTCCACCAACTCAAGCACCGGAATCTCCGGAAACAACACCACGACCAACTCCCTGACGAGCTTGTGCGACTCGAATGGCCCGAACCGGTAGACGGCTTTCCTGTCGATTTCCGCGAAGTACCATCCACCAATCATGTCGGGATAGACGATCACACTGTGACCATTAGCTTGGGCTTGCATGTGCCCTCCAAAACGTTTCCCCTGCCAAGTGGATCGAGCGCCACTAGTTGCCGTATGCCCCAAGGGGAGGGAGAGGCATGCCTTGGCTGCGATGCGGCCCTGCCACCCTATGGCATCTGGCCGATCGACATCTGGGGGCATCTTAGGCGGGGGGCTGCGGCAAGTCGGTACGCTAGCGTGCAAGTCGGGTTCTCTTTTGATGGCGCCGGGCAGGTGGCGAGCGCTCGCCCGCCAGTGTCTGGCGGCTTCGACAAGCGCTTCATGCGGCTGGTTTACACTGTGGCCCAGATGGCGGTCCTGACCCTGATTTGCCATGGCAGATGCCGGCAAGAGGCAGGTCCTGAACCTACGAGGCACACCCAAGCAGACACAGGAATACGCCAGAGCCAACCATCTGTTGGCGGTGTTGCCGGAAGAAGAATGGGCGCGCCTGGCGCCGCAGCTGGTGCTGGTGGATTTGCCGCTGGGGCAGGTAATCTATGAGTCTGGCGACCGGCTCAATCATGTGTATTTTCCAACCACGTCGATCATATCTTTGCTCTACGTGATGGAAAATGGCGCATCGGCCGAGATCGCCATCGTTGGCAACGAGGGCATGGTCGGGATTGCGCTGTTCATGGGGGGCGAGACCACGCCAAGCCGTGCCATCGTCCAGAGCGCCGGCACGGCCTATCGGCTTGACAGCGCCACGGTGAAGGCGGAATTCAATCGCGCTGGCCCCATGCAGCGGCTGCTGCTGCGCTATACGCAAGCGCTGATCACGCAAATGGCGCAGACGGCCGTGTGCAACCGGCATCACTCCATCGAACAGCAGCTGTGCCGCTGGCTGCTGCTCAGCATGGACCGCTTGCCAACCAACAAATTGAAGATGACGCAGGAGCTGATCGCCAACATGCTTGGCGTGCGGCGTTCAGGCGTGACGGAGGCAGCGCTGAAACTGCAGAATGCCGGCCTGATTCGCTATCACCACGGGCATATCGAAGTGCTCGACCGGCCGGGGCTGGAGCAGCGCGTGTGCGAGTGCTATGCCGTGGTCAAGCGCGAGTGCGATCGCCTGCTGCCCGACCTGCGGGCGATCTGAGCGAGGATCAGGCCGTCTAGCCTGCCTCGTCCGCCAGGATCGAAATCAGCTCCGGCACCGTCGGCTGCGGCCGGGCGGTGTGGCTGGCGCGCTCGTAGGTATCCCGCACCGCCTGCGCCGTGGCCCGCGCGGCGCCCAGCTCCTGCGCCATCGTGGTGTAGTAGCCCATGTCCTTGAGCGCGTTGGCAATCGAGAAGCGGAAGCCGGAATTGTCCTGCGACTCGATGTAGGGGCGCATGCGGTTGAGGATCACGCCGTCTGCGCCGCCCTTGGCCAGCACTTCCACCAGCACGCCCGGATCTACGTCCGAGCGCTCAGCGCAGGCGGCGGCCTCGGCCAGCACGGCGGAGAAGCCCAGTGAGACAAAGTTGTGCAGCAGCTTGAGCCGGTGGCCCGAGCCGGCGGGCCCGGCGTGCACGATGTTCTCCGCGAAGCACGACAGCAGTGGCCGGCATTGCTCGAACAAGGCGCGGTCGCCGCCGACGATCAGGTTGAGGCGGCCTTCCTCGGCTTCTTTGGGCGTGCGCGTCATGGGCGCGTCAAGGAAGCGTGCGCCGGCCTTGGCCACCGCTGCGGCAATGCGCTCCGTGGACGAGGGAATGGCGGTGGAGCAGTCGATCACCACGGCGCCCTGGCGCAGGCCGGCAAGCACGCCGTCCGGGCGGAACAGCACGTCCTCCACCTCCGGGGTGCCCGTGACGCACAGGATCACGATATCGACCGCGCGCGCTAGCTCGGCCGGGGTGGCGGCTGTGGTGGCGCCTGCGGCCACCAGGTCGTCCACCGGCTGGTTGCCGGGATGGTCGAGCAGCACCAGCGGGTGGCCGTGCTTGACGATGTTGGTGGCGATGCCATGGCCCATCATGCCGATGCCGATCATGCCGATTGTTTTCATGTCGTCTCCGTTCTTGTGTTTTCTGCCAGGCGCTGCCGGCTCCGATTTAATTGATTCCAGGTAATCCCCGATCCCGTATTTTGGGCTCTCGGAGCCAACGCCGGGCTTCTTCTCGCGGCCAAACGGCGCCACCGCGGTGGAGATGATGCCTGCATTCAGGCGATGATGGCGCAATCCAGCGCATCGGTCACGCGCCAGGAGCGGGCGTGGCTGCCGGTATGGCAGTGCGCGGCCAGGCCGAACGGCGTGTTGTTTGCCATGGCGACGGCGTGGGGAATACGCGGCCCGGCGGCCGCGCGGATGGCGCGTCAGGCTTTTGGCTGCGGCGCGAAGGCTGCGGCCTGCCCCGGCTTGCGCAGCATCTTGTCGACCTCGCCGGCATGCAGCTCCTCGATCTGGATCATCTGGCGCGCGAACTCCTCCAGTGCCACGGAGCGATCCTCCACCAGCGTCAGCAGCTCGCGATACAGCTTGAGGGCAGCGTTTTCCGCGTCCAGCGACTCTCGCAGCATGGCAGCGATATCGAAGGTGTGGCTGTCGAGCAGCTTGCCGATGGCCAGCGACGGATACGCGCCCAGCGTGGTAATCCATTCCCCCGCCTGCTGGGCATGCAGCAGCGATTCGTTGGCCTGCTCGCGCAGCCAGGAAACGATCGGGATGCGGCCGAAGCCAAACACAAGCAGCGAGTAATGGGTATAGCGGACCACCCCTGCAAGCTCGGCTTCGAGGATCCGGTTCAGCACGCTGACCACTTTTTCTTTTTCCATTTCAGCCATGGCATGTTCCCTCCGACGGGTTGGCGTTGCTACGTCATTGGCGGGTCGCAATCATCATGGAGTCAGGCCCGGTGAGCGGTTCCACCCGCGCTTGCGCAAAGCCTACTTGCCTGGCCCAGGCGCAGCACTGCGCCCCGGTGTAATCGAAGCCGCCCGGGGTTTCGATCAGCATGTTCAGGCTCATCAGCAAGCCAAACACATTCTGTTTGCGCGCGTCGTCGATCATCGCGTCATAGACGATCAGGCGGCCGCCGGCGGGCAGCGCGGCGTGGCATTTTTCCAGCAGGTATAGCTTCTGCTCGAGATCCCAGTCGTGCAGGATATGTCCCATGACAAGCACGTCTGCCTGCGGGCAGGGGTCGTTGAAGAAGTCGCCGGGATAAAAGCGCAGCCGATCCTGCAGGCCATGCGAGGCGACATATTCCTCGAAGACCGGGCCAACCGCGGGCAGGTCGAAGCCGCCGCCGCGCAGGTGCGGGTGGGCCAGCGCTATCTGTACCGGCAGGGCCCCTTGCGCCGTGCCGATATCGATAAACGTCTGGCACTGCGCCCAAGGGAATTTGCGCGCCATCGCCTGGGCGGCGGCCAGGCTGACGCCGGTCATGGCTTGCAGGAAGCCGCGCAGGCCTTGTTCGTCCCGATAGATCGCGGCGAAGAGGTCGCCATGCTCGTCGGCCTGGGTTTGCGGCAGGCCGGAGCGCAGCGAATCGGTCAGCGACGCCCAACTGGGGTACAGGCGCGCATTGGCCATCTCCAGCAGGCCGCCTACGTAGCTGGGCTTGGCCTTGTCCAGGAAGAGGTCCGTGTCGGGCGTGTTGCTGTACCGGCCGGGCGCCTCGGTGTCTTCGCGCTCGAGCAGGTGCAGGGCCACCAGCGCATCGAGGAAATCCAACGCGCCGCGTGGATGCAGGCCAAGGGCGGCGGCCAGGGGGCCGGCCGGCTGCGGCGCCTTCGCCAGTTGCGTGAATACGCCAAGCTCCACCGCGCTGAGCAGGGTCTTGGAGGCCCAGAAGCCCATCCCGAGCTGCAACACCCGCTCCGGTGTCAGGTCCGGCACTTGCCACGGGCTGGCGGGCGTGGGGCCGCGGGCGACGTCTTTTCCGTTCTGCATAAGTCACCTCGTCGCCGCCGCCGGCGCATACCCGGATACCCGGGCGCCGGGGCGTAGGGAAGGATGCTGGTAACTCTAGATGCCGGAAGAGGCGAAATCCAGCCGATTCTGGCGCGGCAGCCTTGGCGCCCCCATCCTGCCGGGGGACGCCACCGAATGCCCCTTCGGCCTGCGGGACTTGCAGGGTCTACAGGGCCGCGGCCAGCCGCCGCCCGCGACAAAGATGGGTGACAAGCAGCGCAAGGCCGAGCAGGCATCCCAGGCACCAGGCAAAGGCGCTGCCGTAGCCATGCGCCGTGCCGGCGCTTTCCAGCCGCGCATAGAACAGGTTCCCGACCAGCGCCACGCCAACCGAATTGCCCACCTGCTGCACCGTGGCCAGCACACCGGCGGCCACGCCGGCATGGTGTTGCGCCGTTCCCGCCAGCACGGCGGAGGCCAGCGGCGCCATCACCATGCCGATGCCCGCGCCCTCTACCACCAGCAGGATCAGCGTCACGGTCATCAAGCCGGTGCCTTGCGCCTGCCATGGCAGCAGCGTGTTCGCCAGTTGCAGCCAGTGGCCCGCCGCCAGCAGCATGGCGCCATAGGCGATGGACGAGCGCCCCAGGCGGGCGGCGATGCGCGGCGCGGCCAGTGAGGTGGCGAAGAAGCCCAGCGCCAGCATCGTGAACGCGCCGCCGCCTTGCAGCGGGCTCAGGCCAAGGCCGTCTTGCRGGTAGAGCGCCAGCACGAAGTAGAACGAGGCATTACCAGCGTAGAAGGCTACCGTCACGGCCAGGCCGCGCGCAAAGCCTGGCGCGGCGAACAGCGCCGGGCTCACCAGCGGCTGCCCGCCGCGCGCATGCAGCCAGCGCTGATGCCAGGCGAACATGGCGAGCAACACGGGCGCCATGGCCAGCGTAAGCAGGGCGGCGGGCGGCCAGCCTTGCTGCCTGCCTTCCACCAGTGGCCACACCAGCGCACCGAGTGCCGCTGCCAACAGCGCCATGCCAGGCACGTCCGGCTTGCTGCCGCTGGTGGGCGGCGACGCGCGCAACACGCGTGGCGCCAGCAGCAGCGCAATGATTGCCACGGGCACGTTGATCAGGAAGCAAGTGCGCCAGCCCAGCCCGCCCAGGTCGGCACGGATCAGCGCGCCGCCCACCAGTTGGCCGAGCAGCGCTGCCAGGCCTAGCGTGAGACCGTACGCGGCGAAGGCCCGCGCCCGCGCGGGGCCGGTGTAGGTGAGCGAGAGCATGGCCAGCACCTGCGGCTGGAGCAGCGCGCCCGCCAGGCCCTGCGCCACGCGTGCCGCGACCAGAACGGGCGCGGACGGGGCAAGCCCGCAAGCGGCGGAGGCGAGCGCGAACAGCAACAGGCCCAGCATGAACATGTGGCGCCGCCCGAGCATGTCGCCCAGCCGCCCGCCGGTGATCAGCCCGGTGGCATTGGCCAGGCCATAGCCCGCCACCACGAACTGCAGCGCGCCGGCGCTGGCGTGCAATTCGTGCTGGATGGCCGGCAGCGCCACATTCACGATAAAGAAATCCATCACCACCATGAAGGTGCCGCTTAGCATCACCAACAGGGCCAGGCGGTCCATGGGGGTCGGGGACGATGCGGCGGTGTGGTGCGGGACGGGCGCGCTCTCGGCGCGGTTCAGGCTCGAGGAGGTCATGGCTGGAGTCCTTGGCAAGGGGCGTTAGCCGAGTTCGCGCACGAACGCCAGGATGTCCGCGCCCAGCCGCTGCGCATGCGTGAACGGCAGGCCGTGCGGCGCGCCAGCGTAGACGGCGAGGCGGGCGTCGGGCAGCAGGGCCGCCGTGCGCTCGGCGGTCAGCGCAAGCGGGCAGGAGGCATCGTTGTCGCCGTGGACCAGCAGGGCGGGCACCTTGATGGCCGGCAGTTCCGCGCGGAAATCCGCATGGGTGCTGGCGTGGTTGCAGCCCAGCAGCGCCTGCAGCGAAGTCTGCAGCGCCATGGCGCGCACCCACTCAAGCCGCGGCGCCGAGCACAGGCCGCCGCCGAATGGCGCGAGATTGTTCTCCACCCAGAGCGGGAAGTCGTCCGCCAGCTCGGCCGCCGCTTGTGCCAGCAGCGTGGGATCGATGCCGTCCGGGTTGTCCTCGCTGCGCGGTACGCACGGCGTGGTGCAGCCCACCAGCACGATGCCGGCGACGCGGCCCGCGCCGTGGCGCGACAGGTAGCGCACGATTTCTCCCGCAGCCATCGAATGGCCGACCAGCGTCACGCGCCGCAGGCCGAGCGCGTCGATGACGTCCGCGAGATCGTCGGCCAGCGTATCGAAGTCATAGCCATGCCCCGGATCGCTGGAGCGGCCATGCCCCCGGCGGTCGTAGGCGATGCAGCGCACGCCTGCAGCATGCAGCGCCTGCATCTGCCCGCCCCAGACGTCCGATGGCAGCGCCCAACTGGCCGCGAACAGCACCACGTCCGCCGCTGGATTGCCGTCGTGCCAGTCGCGCACGAACAGCGACACGCCGTCACGGGTCAGCACATGGCCGGGCGGTGTGGAATGGAGCCGAGCGGGGTTTGATGCGCCGGGATGGCGCAGGGACGGGGCGGAATGTGAAAGGGCGGCGGCAGGCATGAGACAGCTCCGGTGGCGGTTACCTGGCGAGTCCAGGCAAGCTCAGTGTGGGAGCTGGGGGGCTGCGCGCCAATTACGCGAGAGGTAATCAAGGTGCCGATGACGACCGCGGCAGGGGCCAGGAGGATCACGGTGCCGGCCATGACCGGTGCGCCGGTCGCGCCGGTCCTGGACGCCGGCGAGCGGGAGAACGGGCGAAAGCTACCGCCTGCGATGGCTCCGCAGTACCCGCGGCGTCCCGCTCCGAATCGCTTCCTCGAGCAAATCAGCGAGGGCCCGCGTCCGGCGTTCCGCGATCTGCTGCACCGTGGCCAGAGCGCCAGGGATCCCCGTATCCGTGAGCGCACCGGCGCCCAACTCCTTCACGGTTTCGCCGCGGCGGGCCGGATCGATCTGTGGTTTCGCGTCATCTAGCATGGGATTCGAGGCCTGCGGTTGCTGTTTCAGGCCGGATTGTGCACCCATCTTGCGTGGGGACGATCCCCCCTTGTTGGGGTAATCGTGAAGGACTATTGACGGCGGAAAAGCGCCCGTGCCGACGCCCGGCGATCCACCATCGGGATGATGCGGACGAGCGCCATAGGCCATTGCGGCGAGGACGTTTCGCGCAGGGCCCGGTGTTTCGGGTGTACACGCGCGAATCACGCAACTCAGCCTGCAAGAAGCGCCGCGAAACGATCGATGTCCACGTTCCCGCCGCTAACGATGATGCCCACGCGCTTGCCCATCAGTTCGGCCTTCATGCCGCGTGCGGCGGCGAGGCCCAGGCAGCCGGTTGGCTCCACGACCAGCTTCATGCGTGACGCAAAGAAGCGCATGCCATCGACCAGCTCGTCGTCACTGGCGGTAAGGATATCGTCGACATCACGGCGAATGATCTCGAATGTGTGACGGCCTAGGTGCTGTGCCTGCGCGCCGTCGGCGATGGTCTTCGGCGTATCGATATGCACGATCGCGCCGGAGCGCAACGATTGCTGGCCATCGTTGCCGGTGGCGGGCTCTACGCCGTAGATCTTGCACCGCGGCGCCAGTGCGCGCGCGGACAGTGCCGAGCCGGCGAGCAGGCCGCCGCCGCCCAGGCAGACGAAGAGGGCATCGAGCTCGCCCGTTTCCTCGAACAATTCCTTGGCGGCGGTTCCCTGGCCGGCAATCACGTCCGGCTGGTCATAGGACCCGATCAGCGTCAGGCCCTGTTCCTCCGCCAGCTTGTGGCAGATTGCCTCGCGGTCGTCGGTGTACCGATCATAGAGCACCACCTTGCCCCCGTAGCCCTTGGTTGCCGCCATCTTGGCAGCCGGTGCATCGTGCGGCATGAGGATCGTCGACGGTATCCCCAGCAATGCCGCCGACAGTGCGATGCCCTGCGCGTGGTTGCCGCCGGAGAAGGCGAGAGCGCCCCGGCGGCGCTGCGCGGCATCGAAGCGCGCCAGCGCATTGAATGCACCACGAAACTTGAAGGCGCCAGTGCGCTGGAGGTTCTCGCACTTGAAGAATAAAGCGGCACCCAGTTCCTTGTCGGCGGTCTGGGAGCGCATCACGGGAGTCCGGTGGGCAAAGCCTTCAATCCGGCGCGCGGCCGCTAACACATCATCGAAGGTTGGAAGATTCAGCATCATCGTTAGGTCTTGTTAGATTGAAGGCGTTGTCAGGGTCGATGGATTCTGGGGCCCCTGAGCATCGATAGCGCGCCGCTGGGCAGGCGTGCCATCGTCATGACCTGCGGCGCCATGTCGTCAGATTGCAACTGGTGCGAAAGTCTCAATCAAACCGTGGGCCGCTTTCCCTTTCCTGTCCCTGCTCGAGCAGCTCTTGCTGCTTGCAGGTACTCAGAGGTGCGATCAATCTGTACATATTATCTATATCTGGATAATTTGTAAATTCATGGCCAAAAGACGTGAACATCCCCCGGTCCTGACCAAAGGCCGGTGAGCCTCTGAGTCCGGCCGCCCCGCGCGCGTATGCAACCAGCGCCTTCAAGTCGCGCCACCGGGGCAAAGCAGCGCCCGTCATTGGCGGCGAACGGGCGCTTCCCAGGCCTTCTCGGAGGTTCACGGCTCAACGAATCGCGAAAGCAAGGCCAAAAAAAATGCCCACCGGGTAAATGGAGGGCATGAAGAAGTGACATTGGGCGAGACGCTTTTCCCGCCCGCACGCAGTGTCTCACCGTGGGCGCTGGGCATCTGCCCCAATAGCGTGGGGATTGTGCTCCATTACTCACTTGACTTGGATCAACACTAGAAGCTAGGAGATGTGATCTCGGCTCCCTGCGGGGCAGTGGCCCGGGATGGCGGCAGCGGCTTGCTTACTGCTCGCGCGGCACAAACCGCCAGCCGCCGGCTTCGAGCGCAAAGGCAAAGCCGGTGATGCGCTGGTCGGGCTTGCCGCCGGTGGAGATCACGGCAGAGCAGCGTACGTTGCCGCTATCGTGGCTCAGCCGGCACTCGTCGAGCTGCTTGACCGTCAGCGATGTGGCCATTTCGGTCAGTTCCGCGACTGCCTCCGCATCCGTCTGGGTCTTCAATTGCCCACGGGCAAATTCGCGCATCGAGGCGGCGGCTTGCCCGGCGTCCGGGCCACTGATGGCTGGTTCTTCACGCCGCACCAGCACCCACGGCTCTGGGTTGCCGCCGAAGGCCAGTGCGCGGTAGCCGTCGCGGCGGCCGGCCTTGACCCCGACGATGCAGACGATCTCGCCGCCGCTGGCGGGCAGGCAACCCTTGACCGTATGCGCTTTGATGGAAGCCATGATCCCCGCCACAAGCGGCGAGCGCGCACGCTCGGCCGCGGCCGGGTCAGTCTGCTCCAGTTGCTTCAGGCGCTCGGCTTCCGATTGCTGGATGGCGGCGGTGACCTGGTCGGGCGTGGGCGCGGGCGGGACCTCGGCGGCGATGACGCTGGCGCTGGCGGACGCCAGGCAGACAGAGAGGAGTGCAGCTCGGGTAGCGAGGCGGGAAATGCGCATGGATAGGGAGCAATGGCCGGATAAGAAGGGTGGCCAGTTTAGCACCCGGGCAGGCAGCCATGAGCAGCAAGGGCCTCTTTGTCGGGGCGCCCGTTTTCCGTTTTGCGTTCCGGTGATCACGCCCGGCGCCCGGCGCCCGGTGCCGGTCACCGGCATGAAACAGCCCGCCAATCGGCGGGCTGGGCGGCCAGGTCAGGCCTTGCGGGGTCCAAGCGCCAAGCGCCTTAGCTGGCTTTCTCTTTCTTCTGGTGATGGACGATCCGGTCCCACCAGTAATGGAAGGGATGGGCGTGTTCCGGATAGAGCACCGACTTGTGGAAAAAGCCTGCGCGGATGACGAAGGCATAGAGCAAGACGACTGCCCCGAGGAAGAGCATATAGGCGATCATGGCGGTTCCCTTTTATGGTGGCCATGATTCATTGTAGGCGTCGTGCGCCTGGCGTGCCGGGCGCTGGCGGCTACGTGTTCCTGGCCTCTAGCGCGGCTAGCCGCATCGCCGGCCAGGTCGTGCAGATCCATGACGGGAACATACGGAAACATCGTGAACGGCTGAGCTGACGCCGCAAGCGCCTCTCAGCGCTGACCGCAGCGCATGCTTGCCAATCGCCGCACCGGGACGGAACCCGCCATGCCACGCATTCAGAGCGATATCCCCGCCCGCCTGGACCGCCTGCCGTGGTCGCGCTGGCACTGGCGGGTGGTAGTCGCGCTAGGGGTGGCGTGGGTGCTCGACGGGCTCGAGGTGACGCTGGTGGGATCGCTGGGTGGCGTGCTGGAGCGCCCGGACGGCCTGGGCCTCAATGCGGCGCAGGTAGGGTGGCTAGGGTCGCTGTACATCGCTGGCGCGGTAGCGGGCGCGCTGGTGTTCGGCCGCCTTGCGGACCGCCTTGGCCGCAAGGCCTTGTTCCTGGTGACGCTGGCGGTGTACATGGCGGCGACATTGGCCACCGCTTTTTCCACGGGTTTCGTCTTCTTCGCGGTGTGCCGCTTCCTGACGGGCCTTGGCATCGGGGGCGAGTACGCGGCGATCAACTCGGCCATCGATGAACTGATCCCGGCGCGCGTGCGCGGGCGCGTCAGCCTGGCCATCAACGGCAGCTTCTGGTTCGGCGCTGCGCTTGGCGCGGGCCTGAGCCTGGTGCTGCTGGATCCGCGCGTGCTGGGCCCGGCGCTGGGCTGGCGCGTGGCGTTCCTGCTCGGCGCAGTGCTGGCGCTAGCCATCTTGCTGGTGCGCCGGGACGTGCCGGAGAGCCCGCGCTGGCTGCTGACGCACGGGCGTGGCGAGCAAGCCGGGCGCATCGTCGCCGCCATCGAGGCGCAGGTGGTGGCCCAGTACGGCGCGTTGCCGCCGGCCACTGGCACGATACTGCTTTCCAGGCGCGCGGCGCCTACGCTTGGCGAGGTCGCGCATGTGCTGTTCAAGCGCTACCGGCTGCGCAGCGCGGTCGCCCTGGCGCTGATGGTCTCGCAAGCGTTCTTCTATAACGCGATCTTCTTTACCTATGCGCTGGTGCTCACGCGCTTTCACGGCGTGCCCGATAACCGCGTGGGGTTGTATATCTTTCCCTTTGCGCTGGGCAATGTGCTGGGGCCGCTGCTGCTGGGGCCACTGTTCGACCACATCGGGCGCCGCCGCATGATCGGTTTTACTTATGTGCTCTCTGGCGTGGGACTGGCCATGACCGGGTGGGCCTTCGAGCAGGGCTGGCTTGACGCGCGCAGCCAGGCGCTGTGCTGGTCCGCGGTGTTTTTCCTGGCCTCCGCGGCGGCCAGTTCCGCTTACCTGACGGTGAGCGAGGTCTTTCCCATCGAGACGCGCGCCCTCGCCATCTCCGTGTTCTACGCCGTGGGGACGGGCACCGGGGGCTTTATCGGGCCGTTGCTGTTCGGCGCGCTGATCGAGAGCGGCAGCCGCGCCGCGGTGGCTGTTGGCTATGGCATTGGCGCGGCGCTGGTGATCGTCGCGGGCTTGTTTGCCCTGCGCTATGCGGTCAATGCGGAACGGCGCCCGCTGGAAGAGATTGCGCCGCCGCTGTCCTCGCGCGATTAGCCCGCCTTGCGTGCCACACCTGCGCCGCCACAGCCTGGCCGTAGGCGTTGCCGCAAGCGCCGCTGCGGGCCGGTAACGATTACCACCGTGCCCGTTATCACTGCAAAGCGGCATTGAGATGGAGGCCACGGCCCGCGCAGCGCGTGCATAGCCCGGCAGCGGCGCAAACCGGCGCCACGCGCGGCCTGTCAACGTTTGCCGCCGCTGCAGCCGGACCCGCATGGCGGCCCGGTCTTGTGGCCTTGTCGGGCGTTGTCCGACTGGCACATGTCTCGCTTGAACCTGTGAAGCGTTCAGCTTTCTGCAACAAGCTGTCCTGTCTTCAATCCAGCGCCTTTGGGCGTCCAAGGAGGAATTCATGAAACATCATCTTGCCAAGTCCCTGTTGCTTGCCGGCGCCGCCGTTGTGTCGTTGCCAGCGCTGGCGCAAACGGCGCAGGGCGCACGTGATCCGTACTCGCAAGGTGCGGCCGCGCCCGATGCGCGCGATCCCTACACGCAGGGTGCCGCCACCAACACCGGCACGGGCCTCACGGACCCGTATGCGGGCGGCGCGCGTGCGCCGGACAAGTTTGATCCCTACACACAGGGCGCCAATCAGCCGACGCGCCAGGATCTTGCACCGGCGCAAAGTGAACCAATGGACGGCTCGCAGGCATACATGGACAGGTCTCGCTGGCTTGGCCCGAGCCTGGGCACGCGTACCGGTATGCGCAACCCGTTCCTGGACGGCACTTGAGCGCCGGCTGCGGCCGCCGTGATTGCCGAGCCAGGGCCGGCGCGCCGGCAATCACGGGCGCGGTCTAGTCTGCTCAGACCGGATCCTTCCTGCGGAACGCGGCCTGCGCGGTGGCGATCAGACGGCCTTGGCTGTCGGTGACCTCGGCGTTGGAGAAAAATACCCGGCGGCCACCGCCCACGCGCCGGCCAACCACCAGCAGCGGCTCCACTTGCGCGGACGAGACATAGTTGACGTTCAGCGAGATGGTGGTGGCGGCGCGGCGCACGCCATTCTCGGGAAACAGGCCGGCGTAGCCGCCCGCCGCGTCCAGCAGTGTGGCCAGGATGCCGCCTTGCACGACGCCCGTGTTGTTGAGGTGCGCAGCCTGCGGCATCAGCGACATGCGCACCAGGTCCGGCTGCCACTCCACGATGGTGAGATTCAGCGATTCGAGAAACGGATTCTCCAGTGCGTATGGCTGGCTTGCGGGGGTGTTGTCAGGCATGGCGAGCGAAGGACTGTGCCAGTGAGTTGGAATGGCCGTCATGATAGCCGCTAGCAGGCCTGCGGTAATCCGGACGGCGTCGTTGTCACGCTCTGCGGCGGGACGGGCGAGATGCGTTTGCCGCGCGCCTGATCCTGTTCGCAGGCACCCGGGATCGCTAGGCGGGCATCGCGCCCATCATTAGCAGCCCGCATCCGCCCAGCAAGCCCGCCCAGCGGGCCGCGCGCACCGCGATGGCCGGCGCGTAGCTGAGCAGCAGCACCAGCACGAGCGCGCCGAGCGTCAGCGTGCCGATCCATGAGACGCTGCCCATCGGCCAGCCATGCTGCTGCACCCAAGCCGCCAGGGCAAGGGCCAGCGCGGCCCAGCCGAGTCCCTGCAGGCGCAGGCGCTCGGCGGGCGAAGGCGCGGCGCCGCGGCCGTGGCGATCGGCATAGTGGCGGTCCAGCGTCTGGCTGAGCGCGGTGAAACCGCCATAGGTGAGAGCCAGCGCAGTGAAGAAACCCAGGCTTGCGCTCATGCGGCTCCCTTCGCATCACTGGATGGCATACCGATGTCCTTGGCTGGCACCGGGCGCCGCGCGGGCACGCGCGCCTTGGCGCGCCGCCCCAGGATATGCGCTGCCGCGCCCAGCGCAATGCCCAGCGCCAGCACCGTCAGGTCGAACCCTGCCACGGCAGCAGGCCCCTGGCCTTGCAGCAGTGTCACGCCCAGGTGGGTCCGCGTGGTGAAGGCGTTGAGCACAGGAATGCCAGCGAGCATCAGCGCGCCGGCCCACAGCTGCACGCGCCACATGGTGCGCGTCGGCCGCACCTGCGCCAGCACGGCTGCCGCGCCCCAGGCGATGAAGAAGGCATGGATCTCCGCGTCGGGGCGGTGCGGCATGCCCACGGGCAGCAAGCGGTTGGCCCAGAAGTACATAGCAAACGCGATCGGCAGGCCGGCAATAGCGCCGAGGTTGAGCGCGTCCACCAGCCGCAGGCCAAAGCTCGGGCGGGCGCCGGCCGCCAGTGCTTTGGCCTGGCCCTGGCGCGTCTTTACGCCCCACAGCAGCGCGCCGGTGGCCACCATGGCGCAACCTGCCAGCCCGCTCACGAAGAACAGCGCGCGCAGCAAGGGCCCTGCGAAATGCGCCTCGTGCAGACCCACCATCACGCCGCGCGTCTGGTTGGCCGCGCCGGGCGCGTCGCCCGTGGCCGCCACCAGCGCGCCGGTGACGCCGTTAAAGCGCATCGACGGCGCATTGGCGGACAACGAGCCTTCGGTGCCGCGCGACACCGTGATGGTGGCGTTGGCATCGCCCGCCAGCATGATGGCGACGCGGCTGGGCTGCGCGCCATGCCAATGGCGCATGGCTTGTTCCACCAGCGGGGCGACCGGCGTCAGCGGCGCTGCCTGCCCACTTGGCTTGCCCTGCGGCGCGCGGCCGAAGGCCTCGTTGTTGAAAGCCTGCTGGTTGCCTTGGTACGCAGTCTGGATGCCCCACGGCATGTACATGAACATCAGTGTGACCAGCCCGGTGTAGGTGATCATCAGATGGAAGGGCAGGGCCAGCACGGCGGTGGCATTGTGCGCATCGAGCCAGGAGCGCTGGCCCTTGCGCGGCCGGAAGGTAAAGAAGTCCTGGAAGATGCGCCGGTGCGTGATGATGCCGCTGAGAATGGCCACCAGCATGAACATCGCGCACAAGCCGATGATCCAGCGCGCCCAGATCGCCTGCATGAAGTACAGATCGAAGTGCAGGCGGTAGAGGAACTCGCCGCCGCGCGTGTCGCGCACGGTCTGCAGGAAGGCGCCGGTGGCGGGATCCAGCGTGCGGCTCTCGAAGCGGCCGCGGCCGCCCCCGATGCCTGAAGCCGGCGCGCCGGGTGGGCGCGTCCATAGCACGCTTACCGCAGGGTTGCGCGCATCCGGCAGGTCGATGAACCAGCGGGGCGAGTCCGCGGCGTTGCGCTGCAGGTACGCTACCGCACGGCTGGCGGCCTCGGCGCTGGACACTGGCGTGGCGGCCGAGCGGTGCAGCTCGGGCTGCATCCATAGCGTGATCTCGTCCTTGAAGTAGCTGGCGGTGCCGGCGCAGAACACCAGCAGCAGCACCCAGCACACCAGCAGCCCGGACCAGCTATGCAGCCAGGCCATCGATTGACGCAGCCCGGCCCTCATGGCGCGCTCCGCAAGGCAGCCAGCAAGAGGCCGAGCACCACGGCAGGCACCGCTACGCCGGCCCAGGCGCGCCACGCGCTGCCGGCGGCGAACACCCACAGCACCGCGCACGCGTAAAGCGAGAACGACAGCAGCGTGGCGGTCATCACCGCCTCGGCCGGCGGCATGGGCATCACCACGGCCAGCAGCCCGGTGGCCACGGCCGCAAGCACATAGCCGCCCCCGATGGCGGCCACCACGCGCGAGGCAACGCCAAGGCGATAGCGGCCGGTCTGGCTCAATCCCATGACAAGCGCTCCCTTACTTGTTGGGCGCGGCTGCCGGCACTGCGGGTACCGCGGGCAGGCCATCGCCCTGCGTCAGCGACAGGGTGGTAACGTAGCTGGCGATGTCGTATGGCTTGCCATTGCGCTCGCCGGCGGTCTTGTCGACGTGGTGCGCCTCCAGCACGTAGGTGCCTTGCCACGGCTGCGCCAGGCGCACGATGCCTTGCTCGTCGGTGCGCAGTTCGCGGCCCCAGCCGGACTGCACGGCCACGCCCACCTTGGCCTTGGGCAGTGGGCGACCGGCATAGACCACCTGGTACTCGCCGGCGCGGCCGGTCGGCACAATGTCCAGCGCAAGCTTGGGCGCTACCGCGGTGGTGGAGCCAGCACCCAGCAAGCGAGCCGCCGGCGTCCAGGCGGTGCGGATCACCTTGTCGCCGCCCTTGCGCTCCAGCAGCGGATAGCCCGTGTCCTGCGCGACGATGGTCTCGCCCGCGCCTGCGCGCCCCGAGAGCACGAAGCCGTTGGTGGTCTTGTCGGCCTTGAGGGCTTGCTCACCCCTGGCCGTTACCAGCACGGCGGTGGGCTGCACGAACCGGTCCAGCAGTCCCGGCGAAACTTCGCGCAGGTTCTCGTTGAATTCACCAAAATACAGTTGGGCGGCCGCCGGCGTTTGCTCAAGCCAGACCTGGTGAGCCTGAGCGGTGCCGCTCAGTGCCGCGCCGCAAAGCAGGGCGGAGGTGATGAGGCGATTCATGGGCTATGCATCCTTTCAAGACGGGGGGCTGGCGGTGCCGTGTTGCGCACAGGCCGTTGGCTGGGACGGCTAGGAAATCGTGACCGTGAAGTCGCATATGATAATCGTTCTCATTTAATTTGTGTGGGTTTTGCATGATGGCGCAGCGTTGGGGGCAGGACATGGACGCAGGCTGGCCGATGCCCCCGGGAGGCGGATTTGCGGTCATTGAGGGGGTGCAGGAGAGGGGCCTTTGGCCCGGCTTTTGCGTCCGGATTCAAGGCTCGGCGGGGGCTGGTCCCGCGCTCGGCTATCATGTGCGATCCTCAGGATCTCCAGTGTGCGGCCAGCGCCGCATCCGCGACCGTTCCCCCGCCCTTTCTACCTGCATTTATTGTGTCATTTGCCATGCCTTCTTCTGATCCCGCCGACGTCAAGAAAGTCGCCGCCATTGTCTGGATTCGCGTCCAGATGGAGCGGCTCGGCATCTCCATGGATGAACTGGAGGCGGCAGGTTGTTTTGACTGGGAGGCGGCGCCCGCCAGGGCGCCGATCGAGGAGCCCATCGAAAAGGAAAATGAAATGGATGTAGATGTCGCCCAGGCGCTGTTGCCCGCAGGACCGATCACGGCACCGCCAGCGCTGTTGCCTGCCGGGCCAATCACCGCGCCGCCCGTCGTGGCACCTGCGCCATTGCGCAAGGCCGTAGCGCGCAAACGCGTTGCTGCCCCTGTCAGGTCTGCTGTGCCGGTCGCATTGCCGGAAGCCACACCTGCCGCAGATGCGGTGGCGGTTGCCGACGTCGTGCCCGCGGAAAAGCCGGCAGCAGCTTTGGTTGCCGAGCCGGCGGCAACCCCGGCCGCCGCTCCCGCGCCTGCACGGGTGACCATGTCCGTGCCCGTGCAGAAAGCGGGAGCCGTGAAACCGGCGGCACCAGCAGCGGCACCAGCAGCGGCGCCGGCACAGGCAGCCGAGGCCGCCGCCGCGCCGGCAGCGGCCGCACCTGCGCCAGCACCGCCGCAGGCGAGCGCCCCCGCACGCCGCTACCGCAATGCGGAAGGACAAGTCTGGGATGGCGTGGGCCCCATGCCTGCATGGCTGCTGCGTGCAGTCAACGCGGGCCAGTCGGTGGAGCATTTCCGGGTGAATTGAAGACAGCGGCCGATGGCCGCTGTCCTGGTCGCTGCCGGCGAGGCAGCGATGGCGCCGCGCTGCCGTTCAGGCCAGCGGGTTAATGATGGTGCGGCAGCGGATAAACGTCGTTTCCGCATCCAGCGCGGCGGCCAGCGTTGGCGAGGGCACCTTGTCGAGGTCGGTCACCACGTAGCCCATCTGGCCATGCGTCTGCAGGTGCTGGGCCACGATGTTGACCCCGTCGCGCGCCAGCAGCGTGTTGAGCGCGGCGAGCGCGCCCGGCGCGTTGCCGTGCACGTTGAGCAGCCGCGCCGGCGACGTTAGCGGGCCGGGACTCACCTCGGGGAAATTCACCGCGCCAATCGTGTCGCCCGTCCTGAGGAAGGCAATCAGCTTGGTGGCGACTTCCGTGCCGATATTTTCCTGCGCCTCCTCCGTGCTGCCGCCGATATGCGGCGTCAGGATCGCGTTGGGCACGCCTTGCAGCGGGCTGGTGAAGCGGTCAGCGTTGGTCTTGGGCTCTTCAGGGAAGACGTCGATCGCCAGGCCGGCGATATGGTTGTCATCGCACGCCGCGCGCAGCGCTTCGATATCCACCACGGTGCCGCGCGACGCATTGATCAGGATGGCGCCACGCCGGAACTGCCGGAGCACGTCGGCATCGATCATCTTCTTGGTCTGCGCGGTGGCCGGCACGTGCAACGTCACGATGTCGGCCTGCGACACCGCATCCGCCAGCGAGCGCGCCGCGCGCGCCGAGCCCAGCGACAGCTTGGCCTGCACATCGTAGTACACCACGCGCATGCCCATGGCTTCCGCCAGCACACCAACCTGCGAGCCGATATTGCCGTAGCCGATGATGGCGATGGTCTTGCCGCGCGCCTCGAACGACCCGCTTGCGCCCTTGGCCCATTTGCCGGCATGCGCCAGCGCGTTCTTCTCCGGAACGCGGCGCAGCAGCAGGATCGCCTCCGCGATAACCAGCTCGGCCACGGAACGCGTATTGGAGAACGGCGCGTTGAACACCGGCATGCCGGCGCGGGCCGCGGCGTCGAGGTCTACCTGCGAGGTGCCGATGCAAAAGCAGCCAATGGCCACGAGGTGCTTGGCGGCTTCGATTTCAGCGGCGCCAAGGTGCGTGGCGGAGCGAATGCCGAGAATCTGGTGGGCCGCGGGAGCGCGATGCAGTTCGTCGCCAGCGAGCGCGCCAGTGCGGCGCTCGACGGTGACATGCGCTTCCTTGAAGCGCTCGACGGCGGTGTCATGGATGTTTTCAAGCAGCAGTGCTGAGGTCATGGCGTTTGGGTGATGGCGGCGAAGGCGCGAGGTGGGTGCGGCAGCGCGAGGGCATGCGCAAGGTGAGACGTACGCTGCCATGGTAACGCAGGCAGCGCTGCCCGGCCGAACACCCACATTGCCGCCAATGGCAAATCCGTCCCGCCCGGGACGAGGCCCGCTAGGGAAAGCCCCCGGATTGACCGGCGAATCAACGGCTCCTACAATTAATCAGAATGTTATTCCGTCTAATAGAATGTTGGGCACGACAACTTCGAAAGAACGACCCGCCGCCAAGAGCAGGCGTGAGCCACGCATAGCGAACACCGAATACCCGACACCGGACATCAGACATCACTCAGACATCAATGGAGACAGCCATGTACCACCGCCTTTGCGCCAGCCTTGCCCTGGCAACCCTTAGCGTGGCCACTACCTATGCCCACGGCGGCACCTGGCCCGACAAGCCGGTGCGCATCGTTGTGCCATACACCGCTGGTGGCACCACCGATTTCGTGGCCCGTCAGGTGGCGCAGAAGCTGACCGAAAGCACCGGCAAGTCGTTCTTCGTGGAGAACAAGCCCGGCGCCAGCGGCACCATCGGCACGCTGCAGGTGGCACGTTCCGCGCCCGACGGCTACACGCTGCTGGCCAACGACACCACGTACACCATGCTGCCGTCGCTGTTCAAGGCGCTGCCCTGGGACTACAACAACGACCTGGTGCCGGTGACCACCATTGCGCAGACCCCAGTGATCCTGATCGTGCCCGCGAGCTCGAAGTTCAAGACGCTGCAGGAACTGATCGACTTCGCCAGGCAAAACCCGGGCAAGCTGAACTTCGGCTCGGGCGGCGCCGGCAGCTCCACGCACTTGTCCGCCGAGGTCTTCAAGAAGGACGCCAGGATATCGATCACGCATATCCCTTACAAGGGCGCGGGCGATGCGCTGATGGGGCTGATCGGCAACAACGTGGATATCCTGATCACCGCCACGCCGACCGCGGTGCCGCAGATCAAGGGCGGCAAGGCCCGCGCGCTGGCGGTCACGGGCGCGGCGCGCGTGCCCGCGCTGCCGGACGTGCCGACTTTTGCCGAAGCTGGCCTCAAGGACTGCAAGGTCATCAACTGGTTTGGCCTGGCGGCGCCCAAAGGCACGCCCCCTGCGCTGGTCGCCAAGCTGCAGGCGGAGGTGCACAAGAGCGTGAACAGCCCGGAGGTGAAGGAGCGCCTGGCCAGCATGGGCGCCCAGCCGGGCGGCATTGCGCCGGCGGACTTCGCCAGGCGCATCAAGGACGACACCGCGCTGTGGAGCCAGGTGGCAAAATCCGCCGATGTGAAGGCCGAGTAAATGGGCAAGCGCCGCCATTGCGCAGCGCCAGGACAACAAGGAACGAACATGTACTTCAGAACGGTGCCCAGGGAGATATCCCTCCAGGTCTTCTCGGCCATGCCGGCGCATTTGCGCAAGACCGGCGTGCGCTCCGAATGGGCTGATGCCAACAAGGGCGGAGCCTGCATCGACAGCTTCCTGGAGGGGCCGGTATTCGACCCCGCGGGCAACCTGTACGTGACGGACATCCCGTACGGGCGCATCCTGCGCATCTCGCCGGCCGGGGAATGGTCGCTGGTCGCCGAGTACAAGGGCGAGCCCAATGGCATGAAGTTCCTGAACGCGCGCGAACTGGTGGTGGCGGACTATCGCAACGGCCTGTTGCGCGTCAACGTGGACACGGGCGAGGTGACCACCTTGCTGGGACGGCGCAACGCGGAGCAGTTCAAGGGCGTGAACGACCTCGTGATCTCCCGTAATGGCGACTTGTATTTCACCGATCAGGGCCAGACCGGCCTGCACGATCCCACGGGTCGCGTCTATCGCCTGCGGCCCGGTGGGCAGCTGGACCTGCTGCTGGGCAATGTGCCCAGCCCCAACGGCCTGGCGCTGTCCTGCGACGAGAAGGTGCTGTTCGTGGCGGCCACGCGCGGCAATTGCGTGTGGCGCGTGCCGTTGCAGGCCGACGGCAGCGTGTCGAAGGTGGGGCAGTTCTTTACGTTCTACGGCACCAGCGGCCCCGACGGCATGGCCATCGACAGCCGCGACCGGCTGTTTGTGGCGCATGCCAGCCTGGGCTGCGTGTGGGTGCTGAGCAAGCGTGGCGAGCCCGAGGCGATCCTCGCCAGCCCGGCGGGCGCAACCACCACCAACCTGGCGTTTCAGCCCGCCGTTGAGCCGGGGCAGCCGCGCAAGGTGTTTGTGACCGAATCGGAAACGGGCACGATTCTGTTCGCGGATCTGGACGAGGCCGGGCTGGGCGTTTGATCCCGTTGCGGCCCGCGCCAGTCACTTCGGTGGCAGCAAATCTTGCAGGTCCCGCAGGGTTGCCGCGGTGGCGGGGCCCGCGGGCGCGGAGACGGGGGGCGCCGGGCGGGCCTGGCTGATCGTATTCGTGCTGCCGGCCGGGCCATTGCCGCCGCCGGCGGCGGCATGCGGCACGGCAGCCGGGTCGAGCCGGCCATTCTGGCCCAGCGCGATCTGCGCGCAGCCGGTGAGGAAGCGGTCCTTCTTCAGGCTGTTGGTGATGTCGATCGCCAGGACTGCAGCGCGTTCCTCGATCGGGATGATGGTGCCGCCGCGGCTGAACGTGTATTTGCCTTTCCACACCGCGCGGTTCTGCCTGACATCCGTCAGCGTCGTGCCATAGTCGATCGACAGGCGGCCGCCGGACGCATTGACCACGCCCCCGCCGTTGGCGATGGTCAGCACCGTATCGGCGGCGAACGTACGCATCCTGCCGGTCAGCGCGGTCGAGTCCAGCTCCAGCCCCGAGATCTCGTCGTACGCCGATTCCACGCCGCACTGCCGGGTCACCTCGCGGAACTTGGCCGCAAACGCTGCGGAGAAGTCGCTGTTCCACCCCATGCCGGTAGTGCCCAGCACATACATGCGGGTGGGCTTGCCGGTGTAGTCGCTGGCGCGGCTGGTCACGCCGACGGTGGTCGGCGCGCAGCCGCCCAGCAGCATCGACGCCACGGCCAGCGCGACGGGGGCGCTATTTCGATATCGGTTTCCCATGTCTTGTGCCCAGAGATAAATGGCGAGGCGAGCGGCTGCGGCCGGCGCCCGCTCGCTACTTCGTGTATGAAAAGTAATAGGGACTGGTGGCGGATCGCATGACATAGCGTCCGTCGGCCTCGGTCAGCCGATAGCACGTTTGCATCACGCTGAAATTCGGGTTGGCCATCTCCAGGCAGACCTGGCCGGTTTCCGGCTCGATGCGGTAGCGCCCGGACGAATAGCCGCGGCTGACGGAATTGGTCACATCCAGGCTGCCGCTTTCCCGGACCTGCATCCAGAGCGTAACGCCGGACGGCGCGATAGCATTGATCCTGCCAAGATGCGTGAAATGGCTGGCCAGCTCGGCCCCGGTCAGTTGCCTGCCCGGCGGGCCGGCTGCGGGCCGGGCCGGGGCGTAGGCCGTGGCGCCCTGGCCAGGCAACCCGGGCTGGCCAGGCGGGAGCGCCATGGCAGGCGGGGCGGCGGATGCCGTCTCGCTACGGAATTTCTGCAGCGCCAGCGCGGACCGCGCCGGCACTTCGCTGATCCACTGCGCGGGAATGGCAAAGTTGATGTTCTGCGCGTCGGTCCGCATCAGGTAGGTAATGCCGACGAGTTGCCCGTCCGTGTTGAACAGGCCGCCACCGCTGGAGCCTGGGGAGATCGGGGCGGTGGTCTGCAGGCGGACGATGCGGTCGCGCTCGTCCTTGTTCAGCGAGGAGAGCAGGCCATCACTCAGCGTCAGCTCGTAGCCGCGCGGTGCGCCGATGGCGTAGACCTTCTGCCCCACCTTGAGCGCGGCCAGCGGCGCGATCTTTACCGCCGGGGCGGTGAGGCCCTTGGCGCGCAGGATGCAGAGGTCGCGCTCGACATCGGCGTGCACCAGGCTGGCGCCATACGTGACCTTCTCGCGTCGGATGCTGATGGACTTGCCGCTCTTGAGCACGTGGCAGTTGGTGACCAGTTCCTCCGGCCCGATCACCACCGAGCTGCCCAGGCCGAACCGCGTGCCTTGCGCGTCAAAGACGGATACCACCCAGATGCTGGGCGATTCCCGCTCATAGAGTTCGGCCGAATCCAGCGCCAGGCAATCCGTCGAGATGCCAAAAGCCAAACACGAAATAGCGACGCTTCCCGCAATGTTTTGCGCCCGACCCATGATGTTCATTCTGGTGACTGGTTTCGCCGGATTCAGCCGCCATCCTGACGGTGCTGGCTGTCTGGTCTTTCCCGGCCAAAGCGGCCAGGCTGCCTATGATAAACGTTCCGGATGCCAAGCGGGCGGCCCGCTAATGCGGCAACCGCGCTAAAGATTCCCGGTTGATGGCCGACAACATGGATGCTGGGAGGTGCGCTTTCCCGCTGGCTTCAATGCCAATCGTGGCTTCAATCGTAGCTTCAGCCGTAGCTTCGAACGTAGCTTCAATCTCAACCTCAATTTCAACCTGGAAGACCAGTCAATGGATATTTCCCTCGTCAGTGCGGCTAGCAACTCGGGCGGCGATCCGGTGCCCACCATGATGCTGCGCAAGTCGCTGGACCTGCAGGCGCAGAGCGTGGCAACCCTGCTGGGCTCGATGCCGCAAGTCAGCGTCCCGGCCAGCAATCCCCCTCACCTTGGCCAGAGCATCGACATCAAGGTCTGATTCCGGCAATCCGATAACGGAGCTACCCGCGCCCGGGTTGACATCAAACGGGTGCGGGGGGCTAAACGGCGGAGTCGGGTGGCTGCGGCGCCAGTGCAAACGTCAGCCGCACGGTCGTCCCTTGCGCCGAAGAGCGCAGGTCCAGCGCCGCCCCGATGGCTTCGGCACGCCGGCGCATATTGCCCAATCCCCGACCGTGCGCGGCAGCCTCGGGCGTAAAGCCGCGGCCATTGTCGTGGATCTCGATGACCAGGGTTTGCTGGGCGGCATCATGGTGCGCCGAGACCCGGATAGCGCTGCCGCTGGCATGCTGCATGGCATTGGAAAACACCTCCAGCAACAGGTAGTGCAGCTCACGCACCCGCTGCGGCGTCAGGTCGTGCAGCGCCGGCAGGCGCGCCACCTGCCAGTCCACCCGCAATCCCGCCGTCTCCAGCCGCGGGCCAAGCCGGTGGCACAGGTTGCCGAGTACGGTGGCCAGGTCGCCGCCGGTGTCCTGCAACGCGTCGACGGATAGTTTCAGGGCATCCAGCGCATGCTGCAGCTGTTGCTGCAACGTGTGCGTGGAAGGGCTGCCGGAGCGCAGCATGGAGAGCATGCCCACCAGCTGGCTGCCAAGCCCGTCATGGATATCGCGCATGATCCTGCCGCGCTCCTGCAGGGTGGCCTGCTCGCGCTCCATTTCGCGGGAGTGGCGGTACATCGCATGCAGTTCCTGCTCCTTGCGGGAGACCGCGCTGTCCAGCTTCTGGTTCAGGGCAGCCAGCATGCGCGTGGCGCGCGTGTAGCGGTCGACCAGCAGCCAGCCCATGGTCAGGCTGAAAATCAGCGACACGTAGCGGGTGACGGAGGAGTCCCAGTAGTCATCCCCGATCCACCAGACATGGATCAAATCCAGCACCGAGATGAGCAAGGTGAGGCCAAGGGCGGCGGCAATCGCCGTGCGCTCACGCTCCGGACGCGTCACGGCGGCGCGGACCAGCACGGCCACGATCGACAGTGCCATCGCAACATTGACGACCACATTGGCCAGCACCATGGCGCGGGTGCTGTGCGCCGCCACCATCAGCGCGATCAGCGGAAGCTTGACGCTCAGGTAGAGCAGCAGCCCGCGGCGCAGCCAGCGCGCCTCCAGGCCGGTCACCAGGATGGCGAACCTGGCGGTCGCGTACATGAAGACCGCCCGCCCGGCCAGCACCAGCGCCAGCCACACATTTGGCGCGCCGGCGTCGTCGGAAACGAAGTACTCGGCCAGCCCGAAAGACCAGCCAAGCTCGGCGACGGCATATAACCCGAACAGGGGATCCCGTTGCCGCCACCATACCAGCCCCGCCAGGCACGCCAGCAGCACGCTGGCCGCTGCGATCACCACCGGGYCGATGACCTTGAACCAGAGCGCCCGCTGGTAGTGCGCCTCCACCAGTGCCGGCGCACCAAACTCCACGCGTGACAGGCCGCCGCGCGAGCTGGCGCTGGCAGCGATCGTGACAAGCAGTTCGTTCTCCGGGCGCAGCAGGTCAGCCGGCACCGGGATCAGCAACGGCTGCTGGCCGGCATAGGGCGCCGGGGCCGACAGGCTGCCAGCGTGCGCAAGGCGGCTGCCGTTGAGCCGCACCTCATAGCTATTGGCGGCCCGCTCGATGTACAGCGCGGCCATGCCCTGGCGGCCTGGCAAATCCGGGAAGCGCAGGAGAAATCGCGCGCCGCCGGTCTGGCCGGGACGGGACCGGTCCCAGTAGTAAGGCAGGCTGACGGTGGCCGGCGTGCCGTCGGCGGCGATCATGGCGGCTTCGCCGAGGATTTGCAGCTGCCCGGCGGCCAGCGGTGATGAACCGGGCAAGGCGAGCAGCAGCCAGAGCACTAACGCCAGCAGCGGCTTTGAAGTGAGCAGGGATTGGGGCAAGAGGGTGCGCGGCAGCCGCAAGGGGGCGGTAGCCGGCGTGCCGGGGGCGCTGGCCGCCGCGTGGGGTATCACCATGAGCTGGTCTGGGGCTTGGCGCAAGGGAGCGGGATGATGCCGCGCCCATCGTAGCTTTGCGCCGGAGTTCGGTCAATCAGCGCCGGCTGAGAGGCCCATCGCCGCGCCTTCAGGCGGGATGGGCCGGGCCTCACCCCACCTCGGCCGGCGCGGTCGCGGCGGGCCGGGAACGGGTGCCGCCCGCGGGCGAAGATACCTGTTTCAGGCGTGGGGCGTGTGCCGCCTCGGCATGGTTGCCCATGACCTCCAGGCGCAGCAGGATGATGGGCACGGATACCAGGGCGCGTTCCAGCGCGACCAGCAACTGCCCGGCCCGCATTTGCGGCATCCGGATCTCGAAGCTCAGCATGCACTTGATTGGCGGCAGGCCGAGCGGCATCTGCCGCTCGTTGGACGGGTACTGGCCGCAGTCGCTGGTGGCGCAGCGCATGGCCACGTGTACGGCGGGCGCGTCGTCCAGCCGCGCGATCACGCTCAGGCGATACAGGCGCCACCGCTGGACGGGCGGCGCAAGGTTGACGGCTTTCATGGCAGGTCTCCTTTGTCTTTCGACTCGAGGCAATCGAAGCGTTTGGTGCGCCCGGCCATGGCCGCGGCGCACCGGGCCTTTACAGCGCGGGCCGCAAGCCGGTGGAAAGTTGCAGCTCCACCGTGGCGCCCGCCAGGTCCGCCTGGGCCTGGAGGTAGTCGAGGTAGGTCTCGTCCGCGGTGCGTTGCGCATCGAGCAGTTCCAGCAGGGAGGCAGAGCCCTGGCGGTACGACTGGCGCATGCCGTCCAGCACCCGGTCGGCATCGGCGATCACCGAGTCGCGGTAGCGTTGCAGGTTGTCCTGCGCAGCCTGGAACGCGATGAGCGCGTTGCGCACGTCGACCTCGGTTTTCAGCTCGGCCTCGCGCAGGGCCAGCATGGCCTGCGTGACCTCCGACTCCGCCTGGATCAGCTCGCCGCGCTGCAGCCGCGACAAGGGCAGGGGAATCGATACCGACACGCCCAGCATGCGCGAGCGCGCCGTGGCGTCGCCGTTGGGCTGGCCCTCGTCGTCCGTGGTGCCGCGCACGCCGGGGGTCATGGTCATCGCGAAGCTCACGCTGGGATCCACCCAGCGGTTGGCGCGTGCCAGTCCCGACTTGTCGCGGGCATTCTCCAGCGTGGCGCGGGCGATCCGCACCTCGTCGCGCGCTTCCATCGCCTGGGCGATCAGCGCGCCGCTGTCGGTGCCGGGATCATAGGGCTGGAACTCGCAAGCCAGCGGCGCGTTGCCGAAGGCCTCGGCCACGCGCACGCCAAGCTGGATGGACAGCTTTTGCATGGCGGCCTGCGCGGCGGCGCGCGCCGATTTCACCTCGGCGGTGAAGCGGTCACGCTCGACCCGCGACTGCGACAGCTCCAGGCCACCGATATCGCCGGCCTTGCGGCGGATCTCGTTGGCGCGCACCACATTGGACAGAGCGGACAGCGTTGATTCCTGCCGGACCAGGGCCTCGCGGCTGCGGCAGGCTTCGACAAAGGCGGCGGCGGATTCCTGGTACAGCGTGTGCTTGAAGCCCTGCAGGTTCGCCTCGGTCAGGCGCAGGTTGCTCTCGGCGGCGCGGATGCGCGCGCTGCGCTTGCCGCCCAGCTCGATGGGGATCTCGATTTCGAACTCATGGGTGCGCGGCGGCTTGGGTGACACCGCGCGGCTGGTCTCGATGCTGCCGCGGCCGTACTTGAGCACCGGGTCCGGGCGCACGCCGGCGATCGAGATCTCGGCTTCGGCGCCGCGGATGGTCTCCTGCTGCGCGGACAGGCCGATGTTCTGCCGCTCCACCGTGTCGAGATAGGAGGAGAAGCGGACCGGTGCGCGGGCCGTGGCCGTGGCGGCGGCGGGCGTGTCCAGCGCCCAGGATGCGGATGCCGCCAGCATCGACGTTGCCAGGAAGAGGTGGCGCAGGGCGGGTGCCGCTTGCAAGTTATTGTCTTTGATTTGCATGGGATTCTCCTCAGGCCTGGCCGCCGGCGCTGGTCGCCGCCGGGTCGCCTTCGGCATCGGTTTCCGATTCCCTGGCCGCTTGCGCCGCACGCTCGGCGCGGGCTTCTACCAGGTAGTAAAGGGCGGGCAGCAACAGCAGGGTCAGCAAGGTGGCGCTAAAGAGCCCGCCTACCACCACGGTGGCCAACGGGCGCTGCACATCGCTGCCGAGACCTCGCGCCAGCATCGCCGGTGTGAGCCCGATGGCGGCCACGGTGGCGGTCATCAGCACCGGACGCATGCGGCTTGCCGCGCCTTCGATCACCGCTTCACGCAGGCTCAAGCCGTTCTGCGCGCGCAGCCGGTTGATCTGCGAGATCATCAGCACGCCGTTGAGCACGGCTACGCCAAACAGGGCGATAAAGCCCACCGCGCTGGACACGTTCAGCGTCATGCCGCGCAGATGCAGCGCAGCCAGGCCGCCGATGGTAGCCAGGGGCACCGCCAGCAGCACCAGCGCCGGCTGGCGCAGGTTGCGGAATTCGGCAAAGAGCAGCACGAACATCAGCGCCAGCGTCATCGGCAGGATGATGGCGAGGCGCGCCTGCGCACGTTCCAGGTTTTCGAACTGGCCGCCCCATTCGATCTGGATGCGCTTGTGGTCGTAGGACACGGCGCGCTCGATGGCGGGCTGGGCCTGCTTGAGGAAGCAGGACAGGTCGCGGTCCCGCACGTTCAGGCGCACGATGATGTGGCGGCGCGCCATCTCGCGCACGATCACGCTTTCGCCGGACACGGTGGTGATGCGTGCGACTTGCGCCAGCGGCACCTTGGCGCCATTGGCCGCGGTCAGCATCAGGTCGCCCACGCCAGATGCGCTGGCACGCATGGCCGGCGGGAAGCGCACCGTCATGTCGTAGCTCTTCTCACCCACATAGAGTTGGCCAACCGGCGATCCACCGATGCCGGTGGAGATCAGCTCGGCCACGTCGGCCGCGTTGATGCCGTAACGCGCGGCGGCGGCGCGGTCCAGGTCGATCTTCAGGTTAGGCAGCGGAGGCTCCACGTCGATTGCCACATCCGCGGCGCCGGGCACGCCGCGCAGCGCGGTGGCTACTTCGCCGGCAATGCGGCGCACGTCGCCCAGGTTCTCGCCGAACACCTTGACCACCAGGTCGCTATGGGCGCCGGAAAGCTTGTCCTGCACCCCGTCGATCATCGGCTGCATGAAGCCCACCGAGTAGCCTGGCATCTGCGCGTAGCGCGCCGCCAGCTTGTCGATCAGCTGCTGCTTGGTCATGCCCGAGGCCCACGTCTTGTACGGATGCAGGCCAACGCTGGCCTCGATATGCGAGGGCGTCCAGTAGTCGGTGCCGTCGTCGTTGCGGCCGGTCTGCGTCACCACGTAGGCGACTTCCGGGAACTCGCGGGTTACCCGGCGCAGCTCGCTGGCCATGTCGGAGGCGCGCTCCAGGGTGATGCCGGGCGGCATCTGCACCTGCAGCCACAGCGAGCCTTCGTCCAGGTACGGCAGGAAGTCGCGGCCGATGGTGGCACCCAGCGCCAGCACGCAGGCGAGCGCCAGCGCGCAGCTGGCGGCCACCCAGCGGATGCGGCCAATGCCGCGCTCCAGCGCGGCGCGGTAACGCACGCCCAGCCAGTCCAGCACAGGGTTGTGGAACACCTGGCGCGGCTTGCGCATGGCAATCCAGGCCAGCCCCGGCACTAGCGCCAGCGCAACGATCAAGGCGCCGATCAACGCCGCGCCAACGGCGAACGCCATCGGCGAGAACAGCTTGTACTCGATGCGCTCGAAGGAGAACAAGGGCAGGTAGGCCGCAACGATCACCAGCATGCCGAAGAACATCGGCCGTGCCACCTGCAAGGTGGCCTCGATGGCGTCGCGCGGGGTGAGCGCGCGGTCCTTGTCCTGCTCGCGCCGGCGCAGGATGTTCTCCACCAACACCACCGCGCCATCCACCAGGATGCCGAAGTCGATCGCGCCCAGGCTCAGCAGGTTGGCCGGGATGCGCAGGTGGTACATGAAGACAAAGGCGATCAGCAGCGAGAGCGGAATCGTCAGCGCCACGATCAGCGCCGCGCGCGGGCTGCCCAGGAACAGCAGCAGCACGATGCCCACCAGCAGCATGCCTTCGGTCAGCGTGAAGCCCACCGTACGCATGGTGGCGTCGATCAGCGAGGTGCGGTCGAGGTAGGCGACCACCTTCACGTCCTTGGGCAGCAGGTTGTCGTTCAGGTCCCGCACTGCCTCGTGCACGCCCGCAAGCGCTTCCGATGCGTTGAAATCCTTGAGCAGCAGCGTGATGCCGGAGATCGTGTCGGGGTTGTCGTCCTTGCCCAGGACGCCGCGCCGCTCCACGTTGCCGTAGCGCAGCGTGCCGAGGTCCTTGACCAGCACGGGGGTGCCGTCCTTGCTCGTGACCACCACGTTGCCCATGTCGTCGAGCGAGCGCAGCAGGCCGACGCCACGCACCACGTACGATTGTTCGCCGCGGTCGATGACGCTGCCGCCCGCATTGACGTTGTTGGCGTTGAGCGCCTCGGTGACCTGCGTCAGCGTCAGGTTGTACTGCGTTAGCCGCGCCGGGTCGAGTTCCAGCATGAACTGCGTGGTGAGCCCGCCGAAATTGGTCACGTCGACCACGCCGCGCACCTTCTTCAGGCGCGGGATCACGGTCCATGTTTGCAGCTCGGATAGCTCGCGCAGGTCGCGCGTGCTGGACTCCAGCGTGTAGCGGTAGAACTCCCCGGTAGGCGAGGTGTACGGGTCCAGCCCCGGCTTGGCGCCGTAGGGCAGGTCGACCTCGTTCAGGCGTTCCTGCAGGCGCTGGCGCGCCCAGTAGCCGTCGGTTCCATCCTCGAATACCACGGTGATCAGCGACAGCGCAAACAGGCTGCGGGTGCGCAGCACATGCATGCCGGGGGTGGCCAGCAGCGCGCGCTCCAGCGGAATGGTGATCTGCTGCTCGATTTCCTCCGCGCCGAGCCCTGGCACCTGGGTCACGATCTGCGACGTAACGTCGGCAATGTCCGGATAGGCCTCCACGGGCAGCTGCTTCCAGCTGTAGGCGCCGTACAGCGCCACCAGCACAAAGACCAGCCAGACGATGGCGCGCCGGTTGAAGCATAGGGTGACGAGGCGGTCAATCATGTAGCAGCACTCCGTTTTTCACGACGATGCGTTCGCCGGCCTTGAGCCCGGCGAGGATCTCGACTTGCCCGTCGGCTTGCGCGCCCGTGGTGACCACGCGCGGCTCGAAACGCAGCGGGGCCTTCTCCACCAGCACGCGCGTGTAGAGCCCGCTTTGCAGCAGCGCGGTGGGCGGCACCAGCAGTGCCGCGTGTTTTTCTCCCGCGAAGGTCACCTTGGCAAAGAGTCCGGGGCGATAGCGTCCGTCCGCGTTGTCGATGGCCACGCGGACCTTGACGGTGCGGGTGTCGGGGTCGAGGATCTCGCCGATATAGCGGACCTTGCCGGTCACGGGCTTGCCGGGGTAGGCGTTGAGCAGGATCTCGGCGGGCTGGCCGACGAAGATCGAGGCGATGTCTTTCTCCGACACGCTGGCCGCGAGGTAGACCGTGGACAGATCGGCCACCGTCATGACCGGCGCGCCGTTGTCGTTCCAGAAGCCGCCCTGCGCGCCTTCGAGCTCGATCACCCGGCCGGCCAGCGGCGCGTGCATGGTGTACTGGCGGTGCGATTGCGGCGCGGTGCCGGCGCCAAGCTGCGCGAGCTGGGCGGCCGTGGTCACGGCGTCGCTGTTGGCTTGCGCGTAGGCCAGCTGGGCTTGTTCATAGTCCTTGCGTGCTGCGATTTCCGCTTCGAACAGGGTGCGTTGGCGGTCCAGGTTCAGCTTGGCTTCAAGGAGCGCCGCGCGCGCCTTGCTGGCCTCACCCTGAGCCGCGCTCAGCTCGGCGGAATCCAGCGTGAAGAGCGGGTCTCCCTTGCGTACGGTGTCGCCCAGGGCAGCGTGCAGGCGGACGATGCGCCCGGGCATTGGCGGCACGATCTTGACCAGCTTGGCGGCATCGGGCTCGATCGAGCCCGGTACCTCGATGGGGCGCTCCAGCGCTTGTTCGACGAGGGTCTGCACCTGCAACTGGGCGCGCAATGGCGAGGTCTCGGGCACCGTGATGAAGTTGCCCTCGCGGACCGGTTCGGTACTGTGCTTGGGCGTGTTGGCGATGGCGCCAGACAGGCTGGCGCCATCGCAGCCGGCCAGCGCGAGACATGCCGCGCAGACGGCGGCGAGCGCAAGGCCTGGCTGCCGGCGCAGCGGCAAGCGTTGGCGGGTGGTGGGCGTTTGCATGGTTCTTTCTCCTCGGTCGGTGCACTTGCCGTGGCGGCAGCCAGGACAGGGGCACCGCTTGTTGCCGGTGCGTCGTCTGTGGAATCGCAAAGCGCAATGCGCAATCGCAGGTTCAGGATCCACGGACGACAGGATTCGACAGGCGTGACGCATCCCCGGCGCTGCGGGGTGGCAAATCCACGCAGGTAACCGGTGATGGGCGAAAGCGCCCGCTTTGCTAACGGGGGGAAGGCGGCGCGGAAGGCGGGGCGGGTCCGGCGCGCATGCGGCCGGGACGGCGCGAAACGCGATGGGAGCCTGGCGGGTCCAGGTAGCCGGTGCCGCGGCGCCGGCAGGATGCCGGGCGCGGAATCAGGCCGGCTGGAACACGCGGTGCCTTCGGCGCTGCCTACTAGAAGGGTCTGGGTCCATGTCTTTCCTCAGGCAATCGGGTGGATCTTGGCGGGCGGGGCCTTGCGCTCAGGCAGCGGCCAACGCGCGCTCGGGCTGCGGCACGGTTTCCCAGCGCACGGCGCGAACCAGCGGCTCCAGGCCCAGGCGCTGCACCAGCTTGACCATGCCGGGCCTGCCGCCCGGCTGGCAATGCACCAGCACGCGCATCTCGACCAGCTCGCGGCGCTCGCACTGCCGGGTGCGCAGGCGCTGCAGCGAGAGCTCGCGCGCGGCCAGCTCCTGGCGGATCTGCTGCTCCAGCCGGGCGCCATAGTCGTCCTTGCAGAGCAGCACCACCTGGAACAGCTGGGCGGCTGTGCCGCGGCTCGCCTGGGCGGCGCGGCGGTTGGGGGCCTGGGGGAGCATCCAGTTGAACAAACGCATATCCAGCTCCTTTCCTTCTCCTTGGGGTTATTCGAGCGCGCCGGCCGGAATGGCCCAGCGCACGAGGGAAACGCTCTTTTCCATGCTGATGCGGCTGACGATCTGCTCCAGCTTGCCTTCATGGCCGGGCGCGGCCAGCACGTCAGCGCGGACTTCTATGTGCCCGCCAGCGGCGGTGTCCTCGCTGTGCAGCGACTGCAGCAGCAGGGCGGGCATTTCGGTCAGCGCATGCAGCAGCAAGCCGCGCACACGGATTTCTTCCTGGGCCGTGCATACCGTGGTGATGCGATACACCATCTCCACTTCCGGCGCGGTGGCCGTGCCGTTGCGATTGATGCGCTGGCCCAGCATGCGCAGGCCAAAGTTGGCGCACAGGATGCAGGCGGTGCCGATGGCGGCTTCCAGCGCATGGCCAAGGCCGGCGAGCACGCCGACGGCGGCGGAGCACCACAGCGTGGCAGCGGTATTCAGGCCGCGCACGTTCAGGCCGTCGCGCATGATCACGCCGGCGCCGAGAAAGCCGATGCCCGAGACGACCTGCGCGGCAATGCGCGCATGCCCCTGCGGGTCAAACGTAAAGGCGGAAACCGAAACAAACAAGGCCGCGCCGGCGGCGACCAGCGCGTTTGTGCGCAGCCCCGCCATGCGCTGGCGCAACTGCCGTTCGGTACCGATGCAAGCGCCCAGCGCTAGCGCTTCGAGCAAGCGCAGGGCAAATTCGTGCCACACCATGAGAACTCCCGTATCGAGCAGGAAGCACCGGTGAGCCTTGTGCAAATCGCGGACAAGCGCAGGCAGCGGCGTGCTGCAACGCAGGCGCGATCAGAAGAATGAAGCCGTATTCAAGAAGAGAGGCGGGACAGGACGTCCGGCCTCGAAAGCACCGTGCCGCAAGCGGGGCACGGTCGCTAGGGATACCGTGGCCCGTCAGGCGGAGGTGCCGATCCTGGATCGACTACTGTCGTCGGAACAAGTGCTCACTGGGTAGCCCTGGAATTAAGAACCCGCGTACTGTAGCGGCGCAAATTGAATGGGTCAAGCACAAAACGGCGGATGCCTGCGATTCATCGATTTTGAAGGCTGAATGCATGCGGATTGCCTGAAAATCAATCGGACAAGTCTGAAAATAGATCAAGAAATTCCCGAATCCATTCATCGCATCGGAATATCTCGCGGCCTCATCTGGCGTGCCGCGAGATTGGCGCGTTGCGATAGTCAGTGCGTTGGCACCGGCATGGCAGCGCGCCGCGACCGCGCCGCCAGCACCGGGCTCAGGCCCAGCCCGCCCAGCGCCGCCATGGCCGAGAACAGGAACACCGAGCCATAGCCTGCATGGCTGGCGATCACGCCGGCCACCGGGCCGGTCAGCCCTAACGCCAGGTCCAGGAACAGCGCATAGGCGCCAAGCGCCGAGCCGCGGTTGCTCTGGGGCACCAGCTTGACCGCCTCCATGCCCAGCGACGGGAACACCAAGGCAAAGCCAAAGCCGGTGACGGCGGCGCCGATCAGCGCCTGCGCGGGTGTCGGCGCAAGCCAGATCAGGGCCAGGCCGGCGGCTTCCACGGCAAACGAGCACAGCGCCACCCGATAGCCGCCAAAGCGGCCGATGCTATCGGCCAGCAGCAGGCGCGCCACCACAAAGCTCACGCCCAGGCTGGTCAGCGCCAGCGCGGCATGGTCCCAGCCGTGGCTGGCGTAGTACAGCGTGACAAAGGCCGTGATGGCGCCAAAGCCCACCGAGCCCAGCGCCAGGCACAGGCCAAACGGCGTCATGTGGCGGAACACGGTGCGAAACGGCATGCGCGCGCCCTTTTCCGTGGGCACCGCTGCCTTGCGCCGGGCCAGCATGAACGCGGCCAGGGCCATGACGGTGGTGACGATGCCCAGCGAGGCAAAGCCCCAGCGCGCATCCAGCAGCACGCCAACCGGCGCGCCCAGCGCCAGCGCGCCGTAGGTGGTCATGCCATTCCACGAGATCACCTTGCCGGTATGGCGGGCGCCCACGTCGCCGATGCCCCAGGCAATGGTGCCGGTGGTCACCAGGCTCTCGCCCGCGCCCAGCATCAGCCGGCCGGCGAACAGCCACGCCAGGCTGAGCCAGCCGATCGACACGAACAGGCTGGACACCACGGCCAGCAACCCGCTGGCGGCAACCAGCGTGAGCCCGAGCGTGACGGATTTTTTGGGACCCTGCAGGTCGCACAGGTTGCCGGCGTAGGCGCGGCTCAGCAGCGTGGCCAGGTACTGGATGCTGACCGCCAGCCCGGCCACGACCGTGCCATAGCCAAGATCGCCGTGGACAAAGCCGGGCACCACCGCCAGCGGCAGGCCGACCGTCAGGTAGGCAATGAAGTTGAAGAAGACGATGGCGACGATGCGCCGGTTGATGCTGCCTTGCTGGTGTTCCCCGGATTCCGGGGCGGCGAGGGTCGTGCTGTTTGCGGACATGGCGATGCGAAGGCGAGTGTCTTGGCGCTGAAAGCGCAGAGCCCGGACAACGAACCGTGGCGCGCCATGCTTGGGGCGCGCGGGAGCGTGCGGTCTTGGGGCGAATGCGAAGCGGGTAGCGAAGGTGTGATGCGGGCGCTACTCGAGGCGGTGGTTGAATACGGCGGGGCGCAGGCGGTGGGCTGGCAGCATGAGCAGGGACATGGCTAGGGGGCGGTTAGCCGGCCTGTGTCCCCAGAAGCTGGCCGGTGAAATCGGAGCCGCCCGGTCGTATGCAAGTCCGCCGCTGCTGGCTGGGCGATTTTAAGCGGCCGTTTAGTTGGTGTAAATCCGGGTTGCGGAATTTAGCAGCCCCGAGTGCGCTAAGTGGCACGTTCTTGGGGGCGGTGAGGCCTGTGCAAGTGCGTTCGGAGAGGTGGACAATGCCTCGTGGCAGCAGCACGTTTCGCCACCAGTTTCGTCACCAGTTTCATCACCAATGACTCAGTGAGAGGACCGGATATGCAACTCGGAATCGTAGGGCTCGGGCGCATGGGCGCGAACATCGCAAGGCGGCTGCTGCGCGCGCAGCATGAGGTGGTGGTGTACAACCGCAGCGCCGACAAGGTGCAGGCCCTGGCGGCGGACGGTGCCGTCGGCGTCACCAGCATCGAGGCGCTGGTTGGCAAGCTGGCTGCCCCGCGCGCGATCTGGGTCATGTTGCCGGCAGGCGACACCACCGAGCAGATGATCGCCGCGCTGGCGGACCTGCTCGAGCCCGGCGACGTCATCATCGACGGCGGCAACACCTTCTACAAGGACGATATCCGGCGCGCTGGCGAACTGGCGGCGCGCCAGTTGCATTATGTGGACGTGGGCACCTCGGGCGGGGTCTGGGGCCTGGAGCGCGGCTATTGCCTGATGATCGGCGGCAAGCAGGAGGTCGTCGCCCGGCTCGATCCGCTGTTCGATACGCTGGCGCCAGGCTATGGCGACATCCCGCGCACGCCGGGGCGCAATCCCGCGAACGACCGCGCCGAGCGCGGCTACATCCACGCCGGGCCGGCGGGCGCAGGCCACTTTGTGAAGATGGTCCACAACGGCATCGAGTACGGCCTGATGCAGGCCTACGCCGAGGGTTTCGACATCCTCAAGACCAAGGCCGCCGAAAGCCTGCCCGAGGCCGAGCGCTTCCAGCTCGACCTGGCGGATATCGCCGAGGTGTGGCGGCGCGGCAGCGTGGTGTCCTCGTGGCTGCTCGATCTCACCGCGCAGGCGCTTGCCAGTGACGTCAAGCTCTCGCGTTTCTCCGGGGAAGTCGCTGACAGCGGGGAGGGGCGCTGGACGATCGACGCGGCTGTCGAGCAGGCCGTGCCGGTGCCGGTGCTGGCCAGCGCGTTGTTTGCGCGGTTCCGCTCGCGCCAGGATCACACCTATGGCGAGCGGCTGCTCTCGGCCATGCGCTTTGGGTTTGGCGGGCATGTGGAAGAGCATGGCGGCGGGGAGTCCGGTGTGGCGCCCGCCAGCCGCCCCGCCGGCCTGCCTGATTCCGCACTTTAATGGGGTGGGGCGCGAATTCGTCAGTCCTTTGCCGCGTTGCCGCTAAATTTCCCGAAAGATTGGCCGTTAGCCGGAGCAGTGGCCCGTCATTGCAGCGCGCCGCTCCAGCGCCAAGCACCGCTGGAGCCACGCGGCGATGCCGGGCCCGGGGAAACGATCAACACCGCGCAGCGAGCCCGCGCATTGCGGGGACAAAGGAAGCGTATGAGCAGCTCGATGAGAGACATCGACGAACGGACCAACCTGACCAACAACAACCAGTTCGAGTTGCTGTTGTTCCGCCTGGGCGAGTCGGACCAGTCCGCGCAGAGCGAACTGTTCGGCATCAACGTCTTCAAGGTCCGCGAAATCCTGGTAATGCCCCAGGTCACCACCGTGGTCGGCGGCGGCCCGGCCATGCTCGGCATGGCCGATATCCGCGGCCAGGTGATTCCTGTGATCGACCTGCCCAAGATGGTGGGATGCACGCCGCGCAGCGGCCTGAACATCCTGCTGGTGACCGAATACGCGCGCTCCACGCAAGGCTTTGCCGTGGAAGCCGTGGAAGAAATCGTGCGCCTGGAGTGGAACCAGGTGGTCTCGGCCGAGACCAGCGTCCGCGGCGATATGGTGACCAGCATCGCCAAGCTTCATAACGAGGCCGATCCCGCGAACCCGCGCCTGGTCCAGGTGCTGGACGTGGAGCAGATCCTGCGCGACGTGCTGCCGACCCGCCAGCCGGAAGTGGACCCCAAGACGGTCGGGCCGCAACTGACGCTGCGCCCCGGCACCAAGATCCTGGCCGCCGACGATTCCGCTTTTGCCCGCAGCCTGATCGAGCAAGGCCTCAAGGCCATGGGCGTGCCGGTGCTGATGACCAAGACCGGCCAGGAAGCCTGGCAGCAACTGGGCGAGATCGCCGATCACGCCGCCGCCAACGGCCGCACCGTGCAGGACGAGATCGCGCTGGTGCTGACCGACCTGGAAATGCCCGAGATGGACGGCTTCACGCTAACCCGCAAGATCAAGGCGGACGCGCGCTTCAAGTCGATCCCGGTGGTGATCCACTCTTCGCTGTCCGGGACGGCCAGCGAAGACCACGTGCGCAAGGTGGGGGCCGATGCTTACGTGTCGAAGTTCCTGGCGAAGGACCTGGCGGATACGATCCGGGGCGTGCTGGCACGTTGATGCTTGTGGGAGGGGCAGGGGGGAGAGGGCGGGCGGGATAATACCGTTGGCTTCGCTTCAAGTGGCTCCTAGCCAAACCGCCCCTCTCCCCGGCCCTCTCCCCATGAGGGGAGAGGGAGAAAACAGCCTTCGTCATGGCGCTCGGCGTTGGCCCATTCGGCGGCTTCGGCGAATGCCTCTGGTTTGTCAGCAGGCCAACTCAGGCCGCCATTCCCAGGAACTGCTGCAGCTCCGGCGTAGCCGGATTGCTGAACAGCTGCTCCGGCGGCCCGATCTCATGCACGCGCCCCTGATGCATGAACACCACCCGATTGCACACCTCGCGCGCAAAGCGCATTTCGTGCGTCACCATCAGCAGCGTCATGCCCTCGCTGGCCAGCTGGCGCACCACGTTCAGCACCTCCACCACCAGCTCCGGGTCCAGCGCCGAGGTAATCTCGTCGCATAGCAGCGCCCGTGGCTGCATGGCCAGCGCGCGCGCAATCGCCACCCGCTGCTGCTGCCCGCCGGAAAGCTGGTCGGGATAGCTGTCGAACTTCTCCCCCAGCGCCACCTTGGCCAGGCACTCGCGCGCACGGCTCAATGCTTCCGGCTCTTTGACGCCGGCTGCCACGGTGGGCGCCAGCATCACGTTGCGCCCCGCGCTCAGGTGCGGGAACAGGTTGAACTGCTGGAAGATCATGCCGACCTTGCGCCGCAGCGCGCGCAGCTCCAGCTCGCTGCTGCCGAGCTTGGCGCCTGCCACGGTGATGTTGCCTTCGTCGATGCTCTCCAGGCCGTTGATACAGCGCAGCAAGGTGCTCTTGCCCGAGCCGCTCTTGCCGATGATGGCGATCACCTCGCCGGCCTCCACCTTCAGGTCGATGCCCTTGAGCACTTCGTTCGCGCCGAAGCGCTTCTTTACGTTTTCAATGGCGATGAGCGACATTGAGCTTCCTTTCCAGGTGACGGCTGTAGCGGGATAGCGGCCAGCACAGCGCAAAGTAGATCAGCGCGACCAGCGCGTAGACGGTAAAGGGGCTGAAGGTGGCGTTGGTGATGACCGTGCCCGCCTTGGACAGCTCGACAAAGCCGATGATGGATGCCAACGCCGTGCCCTTGATGATCTGCACCACGAACCCGACCGTGGGCGCAATGGCAATGCGCAGCGCCTGCGGCAGGATCACGTAGCGCATCTGCTGCAGGTGGCCCAGCGAGAGGCAGCCGGCGGCTTCCCATTGGCCCTTGGGGATGGCCTCGACGCAGCCGCGCCAGATCTCCGCCAGGTAGGCGCCGGACCACAGCGACAACGCCAGGCCAGCGGCCAGCCAGGCCGGGATCTCCACGCCGAACAGCGCCAGGCCGAAGAAGGCCAGGAACAGCTGCATCAGCAGCGGCGTGCCCTGGAACACTTCGATAAAGGCCCACGCCGCGCGGCGCAGCGGCGCGCGCCGGCTGATGCGCATCAGCAGTACCAGCAGCCCGATGACGGCACCGCCGGCAAAGGCCACCAGCGACAGCACCACGGTCCAGCGCACCGCCATCAGCAGGTTGCGCAGGATGTCCCAGGTTGAAAAATCGGTCATGACGCCCTCCGGAACAGCATGCCGCCAATGCCGCGCAGCACCTGGCGCAGCCCGATGGCAAGCAGCAGGTAGATGGCGGTGGTCAGCAAGTAGACCTCGAACGCGCGGAAATTCCGGCCCTGGACGAAGTTGGCGGCAAAGGTCAGGTCTTCGACCGCGATCTGCGAGCACACCGCCGAGCCCAGCATGACGATCACCACCTGGCTGGACAGCGCCGGCCAGATCTTCTTCAAGGCGGGGCGCAGCACCACGTGGCGAAACACCAGGAAGGGCGACATCGCCAGGCTGGCGCCCGCTTCAAGCTGGCCGCGCGGCACGGCCGCGATGCCCGCGCGGACAATCTCCGCGCTGTAGGCGCCAAGGTTGATCACCATGGCCAGGATGGCGGCCTGCATTTCTCCCAGTTGCACGCCCGCGCTGGGCAGGCCGAAGAAGATAAAGAACAGCTGGATCAGGAACGGCGTATTGCGGATCAGCTCCACATAGCCGCCCGCGACGGCCGCCAGCCAGGCCGGGCCCTGGGTGCGCGCCCAGGCGCAGGCGATGCCGAGGGTCACCCCCAGCACGCCGCCCATGGCGGTGAGTTCAGCCGTGACTTTGACGCCGTGCGCGAATACGCCCGCGTAGTCAAAGGCCGAGAGGAAATCGAATTGGTAGGACATGCGGTAGCGATCGGTGGAGGCGCCCGGTTGGGGCGCTCATGAGCGCGGAGCTGGCGCAGTACGCCATGCCGCAGCGGCTGCCCGCCGGGCACGGCCTCCCGTGGCTTGGGCCGTCAGTGCATCAACGCATCAACGCATCAAAGCGTGGCCGGCAGCGGCATGCCCAGCCACTTCACCGTGATCGCATTGAGCTCGCCGTCCTTTTTCACTTCCGCCAGGATGGCGTTGACCTTGGCTTGCAGCTTGGGCTCGCCCTTGTTCAGGCCGATGAAGCAGGGCGAGTTCTTGATCAGGAACTTCGGTTCCGGCTTCTTGGGCGGGTTCTTGGCGAGGATGGCGGCTGCCACCACGTTGCCCGTCGCCACCAGTTGCACCTGGCCGGACAGGAACGCACTGATGGTGCCGTTGTTGTCTTCGTAGCGCTTGATGGTGGCCGTCGCCGGGGCGATCTTGGTCAGTTCCAGGTCCTCCACCGCGCCGCGCGTCACGCCGATGGTCTTGCCGGCCAGTTCGGCGGCACCGGTCACTTTCTGGTCGGCAGGGCCAAACACGCCGTTATAAAACGGTGCGTAAGCCTCGCTGAAATCGATGGCCTTCTCGCGCTCGGCGTTCTTGCCCATGCTGGAGATCACCAGGTCCACCTTCCTGGTCTGCAGGTAGGGCACGCGGTTGGTGCTGGTCACGGGCACCAGTTCCAGCTTCACGCCCATCTTCTTGGCGATCAGCGCCGCCACGTCGATGTCCAGCCCCTGGGGCTTCATCTCGGCGTTGACCGAGCCGAACGGCGGAAAGTCCTGCGGCACCGCGACCTTGAGCACGCCGGCCTTGACCACATCGTCCAGCGCTTCGGCGCCGGCGGTTTGCATCGAGAAGGCGAGGGCAGCGGCACCGAGGCCGAGGAGGAGTTTGGAGAGCTTCATAGGGGTCCTTGCTAGCTTGCCGTTGGGGTGGAAATTCAAAGAATCGAAATCGAAATCGAAGAAGCGGGTCGTTGCTATCTACCGGTTGCCCGCGCGCTCAGGCCGCATGACCCAGCGGGCTCAGCGCCTGGCGCAGCGGATCGGGCGGGGCTGCCGGCGTGGCGGCGCTCAGGCCGGCCTCGACGTGGCACAGGTGGGCGTCCATCAGCGCGATGGCGCGCTCGGTATCGCCAGCGGCCAGCGCTGCCACGATCAGCACATGCTCGGCGCAGGACTCGTTGGCCTGGTGGCTGGACTGGTAGCGCATGGCAATCAGCGTGGTGCGCGCCGTCAGGTCGCGCAGCGTGTCGGCCAACAGCACATTGCCCACGCATTCGCCCAGGCACACATGGAAGTCGCCCAGCAGGTAGCTGCGCAGGGCGGTGTCGTCGGCGCTCAGCGCGCGCTGCTCCTGCGCCACGTGCTCCTGTAGCCGGCCGATGGCAGCGGCGGAGACCGGCGCCGCATAGCGCAGCAAGCCAAGCTCGATCGCGCGCCGGGCGGCAAATGCCTGGCGGGCTTCCTGCCGCGACGGCTCGATCACAAACCAGCCGCGCCGGGCGGACACCGTGACAATGCCGCGCGCCGCCAGCCGGGTCAGGGCTTCGCGCACCAGCGTGCGGCTGACGCTGAACAGCCCGGCCAGCGCCTGCTCGCCCAGCCGCGTGCCGGGCGCCAGGCGCTGGGCCAGGATCGATTGCGTGATGCGTTCGGCAATCTCGGCGGAAGTGCTGCCGCGGACGTGGCCGGTGGCATCGCTGAAGACTGGCATGGAGGGAGTGGCGAAAGTCATGCCAGCCTGAGACGCAAGAGGTATGCCAGACTGATATACAAGCGTGATGTGCAGGTTTTGTACGCAAAACAGCCTTGGCCCGGGCTGGGTGCGCACCAGTTGGGCGCGGATTTTGCCGCTGGCGAGTGCGGGTGCACGGCAGTGGTGCGGCGAGCGCTGCGGGCAAAGTGCTCAGGCTGCGTATGGAAGGCGCGCGTGGAGGCCGAGGCCCTTGCCGGGAAAAGGCTGCACAGCCTGGGCGTGCGCATCAGCATTGGCGATTTCCACATGGGCTACTTCCTCTCCGGGCCGCTCACCTCGGAGGACGTTTCCACCTTGCTGAGAGAACGGGTTCCCGCGCCAGGCCTGGACTGATCCGATCACCACCCACCGCCCAGCGCGCGGAACGTCGCCACCGCGGCGCGCGCGTTGTCGGCGTGCACGCGGGCCTGCTGGTCGCGTGCGGCCAGCAACTGGCGCTCCTCATTCAACACCTCGAACAGGCTGACGGCACCGCCCTTGTACGCATCTTCGGAAGCGCCGCGCGCGCGTTCGTGGGCGTCGATCTCGGTGCTCAGTTCCTTGCCTTGCGATTCCAGCTCGGTCAGCGTGACGATGGCGTTCTCCACGTCTTCGGTGGCGCGCAGCATGGCCTTGCGGTAGTTGACCAGCGCCTCGGCGTTGGCGCCCTTGGCTTGCGCCACCTCGGCATCCACGCGGCCAAAATCGAACAGGCGCCAGCGCAAGCCCGCTGCCGCCACCGGCTGGAACGCGGCAGCGGAAAACAGCTTGCCGCCGCTCAGGCTCTCAAAGCCGAGCAGCGCGGATAAGGACAGCTTGGGGTAGTACTCGGCGGTGGCCGCGCCGATGCGCGCGCTGCTGGCGGCCAGCCTGCGCTCAGCCGCGATCACGTCGGGGCGGCGGCGCAGCAGGTCGGCGGGACCCTGGGCCACGGAGATGGCCGGCACGGCCACGCCGTTCGGCAGGGGGCCAAGCTCGGCCGCGTAGGTGCCCGGCTGCGCTCCCATCAGCACATCTAGCCGGTTCAACTGGGTTTGCAGCTCGATCCGCAACGGTGGAATGGTGACGCGCGCCTGCGCCACCAGCGCTTGCGCCTGGGCTACCTCGCGGCTCGATGCAAGCCCGTCGCGCAAGCGCAATTGCACCAGGTCCAGCAGCTTGCCGTTGTTCGTCACCTGCTCCTGCGCAATGGCAATGCGCTGCTGCGCGCCGCGCACGCGGAAGTAGGCATCGGCGGCCTCGGCCGCCACCGAGATGCGCGCGCCGAGCTGGTCAGCCTGAGCGGCCTGCGCCTCGGCGTCGGCCGCCTCTGCGCCACGCCGCAGGCCGCCGAACAGGTCGATCTCCCAGCTCGCGCCCGCGCCCACATCGTAGAGCGCGGCATTGCGGTCGTAGCCGGGGAACTTGCTCGCGATCTTGCCTAGCGGGCTTTCCAGCGACTGATGCACCTTGGCCGCCTGCGCCGACAAACTGCCTTGGGGCAGCAGTTGCGCACCGGCCTCGGCGGCAGCGGCCCGTGCCTGCTGCACGCGGGCAAACGCGGCGGCCAGGTCCAGGTTCTGGTCCAGCGCGCGCTGGACGATGCGCGTGAGCGCGGGATCATCGAATCCCGTCCACCAGGTATCCAGCGGCGGCGCAGGCTGGCGCGTGGCGCGTGCAGCCAGCGCATCGGCATGCGGGAAGCTGGCTGCGGTGTCGGCCGCGGGCGTCTTGTAGTCCGGGCCTACCGCGGCGCAAGCCGCCAGGCCCAGCGCCGTCAGCGCTGCCGCGCAGAGCACGGTGGCCCGCGCCGCGTGCCGGCGCAGGTGCTGGTATGGCTGCGGCTGTTCAGGCGCGAGTCCGGGGCGGGGCGGGGTACGGCTCATGTCCATCTCCTTCAGGGATTCAGGGAAATCAGGAAGCGGCTTGGTCGCCGCCCCACTGGCTTTCTTCAACAAGTTACTTGCATGATGATATTTACAACTCTATACTAACTTTCATATTGATAGCAACCTGATTTCCCGGAGGTGCGGACATGCAGAAAAAGCCGCTCGACAATGCGCCTTGCCCCATTGCCCGCAGCCTGGCGCGGGTGGGTGAGCCGTGGAGCATCCTGATCCTGCGGGAGGCGTTCTATGGCAACAGCCGCTTCGACGAATTCCAGAAGCAGTTGGGCATTGCGCCCAACATGCTGGCGCGCCGCCTCGAAACCCTGGTGCGCGAGGGCCTGCTTGCGCGGCGCCAGTACTGCGAGCGGCCGCCGCGTTTCGAATACCTGCTGACTGACCGGGGCCGCGAATTCCGCCCGGTGATGCTGGCGTTGCTGGCCTGGGGCAACCGCCACTTCTCGCCCGAGGGCGAGAGCGTGTTGCTGGTGGACCGCCAGACCGGCGCCACCGTTATTCCGATCCTGGTGGATGCGCAGACCGGGCATCCGATTACCGATGCCGATCACGTGGTCGTGGCGGGCCCGGCCGCCAGCGAGGGCGTCCGCGCCAAGCTCGAAAAGTCGGCGCGGGCACGCGCGGCCACCATCCCCGATGTCCCGCAAGCAACGATCCAAATCTGAAAGCGCTACAGCGCTGCAGCGAAAGTTAGAGCGAAAACCAGAGGAAGCGTCATGACAAGCGATATCACCGCCGAGCGTGCAGGCCCGGCGCCCATCCCCGTTACCCGCAAGCCCCGCATCAGCCGCAAGCGGCTGATCATGACCGGCGCGCTCATCGCCGCCGGCCTTGGCGCCGCCGCCTATGGCCAGCACTGGTGGACGCACGGCCGCTTCCTGCAAAGCACCGACGATGCTTATGTTGGCGGTGAAGTCACGGTGATTGCGCCGAAGGTGCCGGGCTACCTGGCGCAAGTGCTGGTGACCGACAACCAGCAGGTGCACGCCGGCGACTTGCTGGCCCGCATCGATGACCGCGACTACCGCGCCGCGCTGGCCAAGGCGGAAGGGGCGGTGGCCGCCCAGCAGGCGCTGCTGGCCAACCTGGACGCCACCCGCTCCTTGCAGGAAGCCGTGATCGGCCAAGCCCGGGCGGCGGTCACCGCTGTGAATGCCGACACCCTGCGCTCGCGCGACGACCAGGTTCGTTACCAAAGCCTGGCTGCCAAATCGGCCGTATCGGTCCAGAGCTCGCAGAAGGCTGACTCGGACTACAAGCAAGCTCTCGCCAACACGCAGAAGGCGCAGGCCAGCCTGCTCGCCGCGCAGCGCCAGGTCGACGTGATTGCCACGCAGAAGCTGCAAGCGCAGGCGGCGCTCGCGCAAGCCGTTGCCGAGCGCGACATCGCCAAATTGAACCTGGGCTACACGGAGTTGCGCGCGCCTATCGACGGCACCATCGGCAACCGCCGCGCCCGCGTGGGCGCCTACGCCGCGGGCGGCGCGCAGCTGCTGTCGGTGGTGCCGGCACGCGGCCTGTGGGTCGATGCGAATTTCAAGGAAGGGCAGCTTGCGCATCTGCGCCCGGGCATGCGTGCCACCGTGGAGGCCGACGTCTTGCCCGGCCGCGTGTTCCACGGCCGCGTACTCAGCCTGGCGCCGGCCACGGGGGCACAGTTCAGCGTGCTGCCGCCGGAGAACGCCACCGGCAACTTCACCAAGATCGTCCAGCGCGTGCCGGTGCGCATCATGCTGGATGACAACGAGGCCGCGCTGGCCATGCTGCGGCCCGGCTTGTCGGTGCTGGCGCAAGTCGATTCCCGCGCCGACGCGCAGGTGCAACCATGAGCAGCAGCGTCCTGGCCGGCCCCGGGCAGGCCACGCAGCCAGCCGAGCCCGCGCAGCCGTCCGCGCCGGCGTATTCCGCGGCCTCCATGAGCACGGGCGCCAAGGTGCTGGCCTTCGCCACCATGTGCGTGGGCATGTTCATCGCCTTGCTGGATATCCAGATCGTCTCGGCCTCGCTGCGCGACATCGGCGGCGGGCTGTCGGCGGGCACCGATGAAACCGTGTGGGTGCAAACCAGCTACCTGATCGCCGAGATCATCGTGATTCCGCTGTCGGGCTGGCTGTCGCGCGTGATGTCCACGCGCTGGCTGTTTGCCGTTTCGGCGGCAGGCTTTACGCTAACCAGCCTGCTGTGCGGCCTCGCCTGGAACATCCAGAGCATGATTGCCTTTCGCGCCATGCAGGGCTTCCTGGGCGGCTCGATGATTCCGCTGGTGTTCACCACCGCCTTCGCCTTCTTCGGCGGCAAGCAGCGCGTGATTGCCGCAGCCACCATCGGCGCACTGGCCTCGCTGGCGCCCACGCTCGGGCCCACCGTGGGCGGCTGGATCACCGACAACTACTCCTGGCACTGGCTGTTCTTCATCAACCTGGTGCCGGGCATCTTCATCACGGTGGCGGTGCCGCTGCTGGTGCGCGTGGATCAGCCCAACTGGTCGCTGGTGCGCGGCGCCGACTATCTCGGCATGACGCTGATGGCGCTGTTCCTCGGCTGCCTGCAGTACACGCTGGAAGAAGGCCCGCGCTGGGACTGGTTTGGCGACGATGTGATTCTCACCTCTGCCTGGATCTCGGGCATGGCGGGCGTCGGCTTTGTCTGGCGCAGCCTGACCTACGCCCATCCGGTGGTGGACCTGCGCGCGCTCAAGGACCGCAACTTCGCACTTGGCTGCTTCTTCTCCTTCATCACCGGCGTGGGCATCTTCGCCACCATCTATCTCACGCCGCTGTTCCTGGGCCACGTGCGTGGCTTCAGCGCGCTGCAGATCGGGCTGGCGGTGTTCTCAACCGGTGTGTTCCAGGTCATGTCGATCCCCGTCTATGCCTTCTTCGCCAATCGGGTGGACCTGCGCTGGCTGATGATGTTCGGGCTGGGCTGCTTTGCCTTCTCGATGTGGCAGTTCGCGCCGATTACGCACGACTGGGGCGCGCAGGAACTGTTGCTGCCGCAGGCGTTCCGCGGCATGGCGCAGCAGTTCTCGGTGGCGCCGGCGGTCACGCTCACGCTGGGGGCGTTAGCGCCGGAGCGGCTCAAGCTGGCGTCCGGGCTGTTCAACCTGATGCGCAACCTGGGCGGCGCGATCGGCATCGCCAGTTGCGCGACCATCCTGAACGACCGCACCAACCTGCATTTCCAGCGCCTGGCGGAGCACCTGAACTACAGCAACGAGGCCATGGGCGCGCTGCTGCAGGCGGTGGGCAGCAATATGGCCGCGCTGGGGCACGACGTCGCCGATGCGCAGTCCGCCGCGCTCAGGCAACTGTGGGCACTGACCTGGCGCGAGGCGCAGACGCAGACGTTTGGCGATGCCTTCCTGGTCATCATGGTGTGCTTTGTCATCGCCACCGCCATGGTGCCGCTGCTGCGCAAGGCGGGGCCGCCCATGGCGCCATCGGCCGATGCGCATTGAGGCCTTCCACACCCGGGAGATGGATCATGAACACCCGTTTAGCTAGCGCGCTGGCCTGTGCCGCGCTGTTTGCCGCCATGGCGGCACAAACCGTCCACGCCGGCTCGGAGCGACCGCGCGACTCCGGCGTGGGATGCGCCCGCGCCGACAACCGCTACTGCAAGGCGCCGCAGGGTGCGGCGGCTGGCGATGCGCAAGCGCAATGGCCGGCCGCTACGCGTCCGGCTTCGTCCACCACCCCAAGGAGCCTGTGATGAAAACCAGGGAAGTCGTGTTATGCCACCCCGTTCGCACCGCCATCGGCGCCTATAACGGTTCGCTCAAGGCCACGCCGGCAACCGAACTGGGCGCGGCGGTCATCCGCGAGACGGTGCGCCGCTCTGGCGTCGATCCGGAGCGGATCGGCAGCGTGGTCTTCGGCAATGTGATCCAGGCGGGCAACAGGATGAATCCCGCCCGGCAGGCGGCCATCGGCGCGGGCCTGCCGGTTTCGCTGCCGGCGATGACGGTCAACCGCGTGTGCGGTTCCGGCGCGCAGGCCATCGCCAGCGCCGCCGATGAAATCTGGCTTGGCCACGTTGACATGGCGATTGCCGGTGGCATGGAGAATATGGACCAGGCGCCTTACCTGATGCCCGCCGCCCGCTGGGGCAGCCGCATGGGCGACGCGGCACTGCAGGACAGCATGTTGCGTGATGGCCTGGTGGATGCCTTCTCGGGCGAGCACTCCGGCTGGCATACCGAGGACCTGGTGACCCGAAACAAGATCAGCCGCGACGAACAGGACCGCTGGGCCGAACGCTCGCAAAGCCGCTTTGCCCGCGCGCAGGAGCAAGGCCGCTTTGTGGAGCAGATCATCGGTGTGCCCGTGAAGGCAAAGGGCGGCACATCCACGTTCAACGTGGATGAAGCGAACCGGCCGGATACCACCTTCGAGATTCTCAGCAAGCTGCGCCCGGCGTTTCGCAAGGACGGCACCATCACCGCGGGCAATGCACCGGGGCTCAATAGCGGCGCGGCCGCCATGCTGGTCGCCGAACGATCGCTGGCCGAGAGCCTCGGGCTGGCGGCGATGGCCCGGCTGGTGGCCTATGGCGTAGGCGCCGTCGAGCCAGGCTTGTTCGGCCTCGGGCCCGTTCCGGCAGTGCGCCAGGCGCTGCAGCGCGCGCAATGGGCGCTGGGCGATGTCGAGTGGCTAGAGATCAATGAGGCCTTCGCGGCGGTGCCCCTGGCAGTGGCGGGGGAACTCGGATTGCCGCTCGACATCATCAACGTGGAGGGTGGCGCGATCGCGCATGGCCATCCCATCGGCGCAACCGGGGCGGTGCTCACCACACGCCTGCTGTACGCGATGCGTGCGCATGGGCTACGCCGGGGCATCGTGACGCTGTGCATCGGGGGCGGGCAGGGCATTGCGCTGGCGCTCGAAGCCCTGGATTAGACGGCATCGGCGGGGACGGCATTGCGGCGTTTCAATCCAGCTATCATGTTGAAAGTATCAAGATGCCGAAGCGGAGTCCTCGACCATGCAAAGAAAAACCTTCAGGAACATGCAATGCCCCATCGCCCGCGGGCTGGAGCGGGTTGGCGAGTGGTGGAGCATGCTGCTGATGCGCGAGGCGTTCTATGGCGCGCGGCGTTTCGACGACTTCCAGAAGAACCTGGACATCGCGCCCAATATGCTCACGCGCCGCCTCACCGCGCTGGTGGAGGAGGGGCTGCTGGAGCGCCAGCAGTACTCGGAGAGGCCGCCGCGCTACGAGTATGTGCTGACGCAATGCGGGCGGGATTTCCTGCCCGTGCTGCTGGCCATGCTGGCCYGGGGCAACAAGCACTTCGCGCCGGAAGGCCCCAGCGTGGAATTGCGCGACAAGGAAACCGGCAAGGTGGTCGATCCCGTGCTGGTGGATGCCGGCACGGGCGAGCGGCTGAGTTTCAAGCGGCATGCCCTGGTGGCCGGCCCGGCCGCCGCGGACGGCATGCGCCGGCGCCTGGCATCCGCCGCCGGCTTCCTGGGAGGCGCGGAGCAAGCCGGGGAGGCGGACGACGCGGTGCTTGCCGGCGACCTGCCGTAGGCGCTTTGCACTGCTAGCCCTTTTAATCACTGTTAATCACTGTTAATCACTGTTAACCAAGTCGGACATCGAAGCGGGGAATGTCATGAAGATTCTGGTCCTGGGCGCTGGCGCCATGGGTGGCTACTATGGCGCTCGCCTGATGCAGGCGGGGGCGGATGTCACGTTCCTGGTGCGGCCACGGCGCGCCGAAGTGCTGGCGAGAGACGGCCTGACCGTGCGCAGCGAGCTTGGCGATATCCGCGCCGCCGTGAAGACGGTGCTGGCCGAGCACGCCAGGGCGGACTACGACCTGGTCCTGCTGGCATGCAAGACCTATGACCTGGACAGCGCGATGGCCGCGCTGGGCCCAGCGCTTTCTGCCAGCGGGGGCAAGCGCGCGGCGATCCTGCCGCTGGTCAACGGGTTGCGCGCGTACGAGACGCTGGACGCGCGCTACGGCCGCGACAGGGTGCTTGGCGGCGTGTCGTACATTGCCACCACGCTGGACGCCGCTGGCGCGGTGGTGCATCAAGGCGCGGTCGACCGGCTCATCGTGGGCGCGCGTGCCGAGTCGGCACAGGGCCTGGCCAGCGCCTTCCATGCGCTTGCGGCCAGCACGCCCGGCACGCGTGAGTTGTCATCGGCCATCGACCAGGCGCTATGGAACAAGTGGGTGATGATCTCGGCCGGTGCGCTGATGACCTGCCTGATGCGCGGCACCGTCAGCGAGATCGTCAGGACGGTGGACGGCCGGGCGTTGATGCAGCAGGCCATGGACGAATGCGCGGCGGTGGCGCGTTTGTCCGGGCACGCCTTGCCCGAGCCGGTGGCCCAAGCCATGGCCGCGCGCCTGCTGGACGAGAACTCGGCCTGGGCCGCCTCCATGATGCGCGATATCGCGCAGGCCGCGCCCCGCCTGGAGGCGTACGACATCGTCGGCGACATGGCGCAGCGTGCCGCGCGGCTGGGGCATGCGGTGCCGCTGGTGCGCATCGCCTATAGCCACCTGCAAGTCTACGAAGCGCAGCGCGCCGCAGCCTAATGCGCCGAGGCCGCCTGCGCGGCGGCTGCCGCGCGGCGCTCCCGCGCCGCACGCCGGAACATGCCCGGCCCCACGCCAAAGTACGCTTTGAAGGCACGCCCGAAGGCGGCCTCGGAGGCATAGCCGCAATGCTCGCCGATGCTGGCCGCGGGGCCGCGGTCCAGCGTCAGCAGGCGGGCGGCCATTTCCATGCGCAAGGTGGTCACGAACTGCAGCGGCGTCTCGCCGCTGAGCTGGGCGAAGCGCCGCGCGAACGTGGCGCGCGACACATTGCACACCGCCGCCAGCGACGCCACTGACCACGGCTCGGCCGGCGCGCGCAGCACCGCATCAATCGCCTTGGACAGCCGCGCATCGGCCATCAGCGACAGCAGGCTATGCGTGACGCCGCCCTGCGCGATCAGCGCGCGCAACAGCAGGGTCAGCAACGCGGTGGAGAGCTGCCCGATGACCGCCGCGCCACCTGGCTCGGGCGCCTGCGCCTCGTTGCGCATCATGTCGATCAGCGCATGCAGCCAGGCGAAATCGGCGCGCTGCGCGGTGGCCACACGCAGCACCGGGGGCAGGTTGCGCAACAGCACCGTGCCCGGCAAGCCCAGCACGAACGTGCCGCACAGCATGTCCAGCGGATGCGCGTCGCCGGGCATCGTCACCTCGGTCAGCAAGCCATTGAAGCGCGTCGTCTGGGCCGGCATGGCGGGGTGCGCGCCGGCGGCACCTTCTGCCCCCTCGGTCCCATCGGTCCCATCGGGCAGGCTGCGCAGCGTGTGCGCGCTGCCATGCGGGAACAGCAGCACGTCGCCCGTATCGAGCGAGATGGCCTCCTGCGCCACCAGCGCGCGCGCCTGCCCCTTCAGGATGATGTGATACGGCAGGTGGCCGGCGGGCGCCGCCGCGTTGTCCACCCGCCAGTTGCCGGCGAAGTGGCAGTGCAGGTCGACGGTGCCGGCGGGCGAAAGCATGCGCACAAGTTCGGTCAGGCTATCCATGGCGGGAACGGGGGCATCAAGACGGATAGGGAGAGTTGAGACGATAGGGCAAGATTATGCGACGATTATATGCGGTAAGTCGCATCTGGCGCGCCTAGACTTCAGTCCATGGAAGCAGCGCAACAAACACAGCGCGGGTCCATCAACCAACCGCAAAGGAGTGCCGTCATGTCCCGTCTTCACACCATCAACCCCGCCGAAGCCACCGGCCAGGCCGCCCAACTGTTCGCCGCCATCAAGGGCGCCGTGGGCAAGGTGCCCAACGCTTACGCGGTGATCGGCAGCAATGCCCCCGAGGTGCTGGCCCACGCGCTGCAAACCGGCGCGCTGCTCAAGAATGCTACGCTCAGCGCCCGTGAGCTCGAAGCGATCAACCTTGCCGTCAGCGAAGCGTCGGGTTGTGACTATTGCGTGGCCGCGCACACCATGACCGGCAAGATGGCCGGCTATACCGCCGAACAAACGCGTGAGCTGCGCGCCGGCGAGTACCCGCAAGACAGCAAGATCGACGCGCTGGTCCGCTTCGCACTGGCCGTGGCCACGACTTCCGGCACGGTGCCTGCCAGCGTCGTCGCCAATGTGCGCGAAGCCGGCTACACCGATCGGCAGATCGTCGAGAGCATCCAGGCCATCAGCGCGATCCTGTTCACCAATATGATCAACCGCGTCAACGATACGGTGATCGATTTCCCGAAGGTGGCGTGAGAGGCGGCGCAAGGCGAGGAGATCGTGCCCCGCCTTCCGGCTTGTTTGCGTCTATCGACATGCAGAATCTTTCGTTCCGCTGCGATGCCCCCGCTGTGGACAATGAGGATCACGAGCGTCATGCCTGTCTTTTCGGCAAGACATTAATCCGATCGATCCAACCAGCGTCCATTCATGTCCCGACCCCTGCTCCGCATTCTTGCCACCGGCCTGCTGCTCGGCGCCACGTTCCCCGCGCTGGCCGACACCGCCATCCTCAACGCCGGCTACGACGTCACCCGCGAGCTGTACCGTGAGATCAACCCCGGCTTTGTTGCAAACTGGAAGCAGGCGAGTGGCGAGACGTTGGTCATCAACCAGTCGCATGGCGGCTCGAGCAAGCAGGCGCGTTCGGTAGCCGATGGCCTGGAGGCCGACGTGGTGACCATGAACCAGGAGACCGACATCGACATCCTGGTGCAGCGGGGCGTGGTGGCGCAGGACTGGAAGAAGCGCCTGCCGGACAACGCGGCGCCGTACTACTCCACCATCGTGTTCCTGGTGCGCAAGGGCAATCCCAAGCGCATTCTCGACTGGGAAGACCTGGGCCGCGCTGGCGTACAGGTGATCGTGCCGAACCCCAAGACTTCGGGCAACGGGCGCTACACCTACCTGGCGGCGTGGGGCGCTGCCATCCGCAAGGGCGGCAGCGAGGCGCAGGCGCGCGATGCGGTGGGCCGCCTGTTCCGCAATGTGCCGGTACTCGATACCGGTGGCCGGGGCGCGACCACCAGCTTCACGCAGCGCCAGCTTGGCGATGTGCTGGCCACCTTCGAGAGCGAGGTGCACCAGATCCGCAAGGAGCTGGGAGATAGCTTCGAGGTGGTGTATCCGAGCCAGTCGATCATCGCGGAAGCGCAGGTGGCTGTGGTCGACAAGGTGGTGGACAAGCGCGGCACGCGCAAGGTGGCCACGGCCTATCTGCAATACCTGTGGTCCGATGCCGGCCAGGACGTGATCGCCCGCCAGTTCTACCGGCCGCGCTCGGCCGCGGTGCTCAAGACCCACGCGGCGCTGTTCCGGCCGATCCAGCTGTTTTCCGTCAGCGACGTGTTTGGCAGCTGGGCGCAGGCGCAGAGCCGGCATTTTGCCGATGGCGGCGAGTTCGACAAGATTTACCAGAGCCGGCTGTAAGCCAGGCGCGGGCGGCGGGTGAGTCCCACCGCCCGCTTGCGGATGCCGTATCTGCTATGGCTTCGGGCTCAGGCCGTTCAGGTGCTTGACCAGCTTGCCCAGCGTGGTGGCCTGGATCAGCAGGCTGAACACCACCACCAGGTAAGTCACGCCGATCAGCATCTCGCGGCCGGGGAACTCCGGCAGCGATAGCGCCAGCGCGATCGAGATGCCGCCGCGCAGGCCGCCCCAGGTCATGATGGTGGCCGAGTGCGGATTGAGCCGGCGGAAATTCTGCAGCGCCAGCAGCGGGATGGCCACGCTGATGCCGCGCGCAATCAGCACCACGGGAATCGCCGCCAGCCCCAGCCAGACGATATGCAGCTGCAGCGAAAGCGCGATGATCTCCAGCCCGATCAGGCCAAACAGCACCAGGTTGAGCAACTCGTCCAGCAGGCCCCAGAAATTGAACAAGTGTTCGCGGGTCTTCTCCGACATCGACTTGCTGGTGCTATGGTTGCCGATCACCAGGCCCATGATGACCACCGACAGCGGCGCGGACACGTGCGCCACTTCGGCCAGGCTGTAGCCACCGGTGGCGAGCGCCAGCGTGATCAGGATCTCGACCGGATAGCTGTCGATCCCGCGCAGCAGCACCGACGCCACATAGCCCACCACAATGCCCAGCACCACCGCGCCCAGCACTTCGCGCACCAGCGCGAGCGCCACGTGCGAAGCAGAGAATTCGGTGGCGCCGGTAGCTAGCCCCACCAGGGTCAGGAATGCCACCACCGCGGTGCCGTCGTTGAACAGCGATTCGCCCGCAATCTTGGTTTCCAGGCTTTCCGATGCGCCCGCGTTCTTGAGCACGCTGAGCACGGCGATCGGGTCGGTAGGGGAAATCAGCGCGCCGAACACCAGGCACCACAGCAGGCTGACCGGGTGGCCCAGCCACTGTGCGACATAGAAGAAGCCGAACCCGACCGCGGCGGTCGAGATCACCACGCCGACCGTGGCCAGCATGACCACGGCCCGGCGCTGGCGGCGCATGCGTGAGAGGTCAACGTGCAGGGCGCCGGCGAACAGCAGCAGGCTGAGCAGGCCGTGGAAGACCACGTCGGAAAAATCGATCTGGGCCACAAGCTTGCGGGCCTGCGCGACCATTTCAGGGTGGTTGAAGCCGAGGATGGATACGCTCAGGCAGGTCACCAGCCCGACGGCGGTGATGCCCAGGGTGTCGGGCAGCTTGATGAAACGGTGGTTGATGACGCCGAAAATGGCGATGAGGGTGAAAAGGGCGCCAGTCCCTTGGAATACAGTCATGCGGGGAGTTCTCCTTGCTGATGGGCGTTGCGGGTGTTTCAAGCGTTACAGGCGTTACAGGCGTTGCAGGCACTAGCGGCACTACGGGCACTAGCATCACTACCGGCAGTCCGCGTCGGGTGCGACGCTATGTGAATTTTGTGCCACATCGGCCATATCAGCAATTGGGAAATTTCTTCAATTGGCGACCGCCTGACGAAAAAAAGGGGGTTCAGCCGCCGCTGAACCCCCTTGCTTACCTGGCTCGCCGCTGCGTCAGCGGTTCAAGCCCCGGACCCTATCGCGCCGCCATGCGCCCTGGCCAGGCGGAACTGGCCTACCGCATCGGCCAGCTTGTTGGCTTGCTCATGCAGGAAACCGGCGGCCGCCGAGGCTTGCTCGACCAGTGCCGCATTCTGCTGCGTCGCCCCGTCGAGCTGGCTCACGGCCTGGTTGACCTGCGTGATGCCCACGCTTTGCTCGCTGCCGGCATTCGAGATTTCGAGCAGTACCTGCTCAACCTGCTTCACGCTGGCCACGATGCTGTTCATGGTCTCGCCGGCGTCCCGCACCAGCTCCGCGCCCGAGTCCACCTTGGCCACCGATTGGCTGATCAGTCCTTTGATTTCCTTGGCGGCCTGCGCGCTGCGCTGGGCCAGCGTGCGGACTTCGCCAGCCACCACGGCGAATCCGCGTCCCTGTTCGCCGGCGCGGGCGGCTTCCACGGCAGCGTTGAGCGCCAGGATGTTGGTCTGGAAGGCGATGCCGTCGATGACCCCGATGATGTCGTGGATCTTGGCGGAGGCGGTCGAAATCTCCTGCATGGTGGTCACCACGCGAGAGACGGCATCGCCCCCCCGGTTGGCGACCTGGGAGGCCGCGGCCGCCAGCTCGCCGGCGCGCACGGCGGCCTCGGCCGAGTTTTGCACGGTGCCGGTGAGCTCGTCCATGGCAGCCGCGGTCTGCTCCAGGCTGGCTGCGGCTTGCTCGGTACGCGAGGACAGGTCGATATTGCCCTGCGAGATTTCGGCGGTTGCCGTGCGAACCGATTCGCTGCTGTCCCGGATATCGATCAGCACCGTGGCGAGCTTGTCGGCAAACTGGTTGAACGCGCGGGCGATCTGCGTGACCTCATCGTTGCCGTCGGCCGGCAGGCGCTTGGTCAGGTCGCCGTGTCCGGAGCCGATTTCGTTCATCGCCTCGCGCACCTGGGACAGCCGCCGGAACGCAGAGGCAGTCATGACCGAGCCGACTCCCGCGGCGAGGAAGGCCACCGCCACCAGGGTCATGAACATGGCTTGCAGCACATTGCGCAGGCCGGCCAGGGCCTCGTCCTCATCCATGGCAACCACCACTTCCCAGTCGGAGTTCTTGACCGGCTCCGCATGCAGCAGCTTGGTGGCGCCCGCGATCTTGACTGCGAGGGGCTGCTCGGGATCCGACAGGCTGGCCAGGGCGTTCGCCGTCAGGTCGGCGGACAGATCGGTGGCCGGCTTGAGGTTGAGCTTGGCGTCCGGATGCGCCACGATGCGCCCGCTCTTGTCGGCCAGGAAGGCAAAGCTGGCCGGGGTGGGGTGGATGCCGTTTACGGTGGAGGTCACGGCGTCCAGGTTCACATCGGCGGCCACCACGGCCTTCAACTGGCCATTGGCCAGCACAGGCAGGGCCAGCGTCACCACGAGCTTCTTGGTCGCGACATCTTCATACGGCTGCGTGATGACCAGCTTGCCGGCGCTGACGGCGGCCTGGTACCACGGGCGGCCCGTGGGATCGTAGTCGGCCGGGATGCCGAGGTCGCGGGAAAACACCGCATGCTTGTCCGGGTAGCCCGCATAGGCCACGACAAAGCCGCCGGATTTTTCCAGCTGCGTGACCGCGGACATGGGATCGGTGGAAAGGCTCTCCGGGGATACGGCTTGCACCATGTCGGCCCGCGCGGTCAGCCACTCGGTGATGGCTTGCGCGTTGCCTTGGGTGATGGTGGCGAGGTTTTGCCGCAGCGTGCGTTCGTCGCTGTGCTTCGTGACTACGTAGGTGATGCCGGTGGATGCCGACAAGGCGGTGACAACGATGGCGACACAGGTCGCCGTAATGCGTGTACGGAGCGAGAGAAGCATGCGCGTTGGGTAGGGGGCGGTGGTTAAAAAAGGCCTCCGACAATTTTGTTGTCGGCCAGCATGCCCCGGCTAACGGAAGGCTGGAGAGGAACTGTAGGGCTGAAACGGCAATGTGCAGACATTTCGCCGCGCTAGTGCATGGCGGCGCCCCGCGGCGTGGTGAATACGCCGCTATTGCGCAGCGGGACTCAGTTTCCGCACCGTCCTTGCCTCAGCCGCCAACCTCAAAAAATGCCAGGAACCGACGCATGATGGGTGACAGCGCCCCGGTGCGATGCGCCACCAGCACCCGGCTGGTGGCATCCTGGCCAGCCAGTGGCCGGTACGTCACGCCGGGGATGCCGGTGCGCGCGTAGATCTCCGGCAGCACCGACACGCCGGCGCCGCTCGCTACCAATCCGATGATGGTGGTCGCCTCGCGCGCCTCCTGGCCGATGCGCGGGGCAAAGCCCGCCCGGTTGCAAAGCGTGGTGACGTGGTCGAACAGCCCGCAGCCCAGCCCGCGGGGGAACAGCAGGAAGGGCTGTGCGGACAGCGCGCCGATATCGATCCCGGCGTCGTCCACCGGGTTTGCCAGTGCGTGCGAGGCAGGCAGCACGGCGACCAGGCGGTCGGCCAGCACCTCGTGCACGGTGATGCTGGCGGGCGGGTAGAACTGGGGCGACGGTCGCAGGAAGCCAATGTCGATCTCACCTTTCTCCAGTCCTTGCAACTGCTGGCCGGTGGACATATGCACCAGTTCCAGCATGGCGCGCGGGTGGTCCACGCGGAACTGCTGCACCGCGCGCGGAAACGCATCCTGCATCGGCACCGAGGCGGTAAAGGCCACGCGGATCTCGCCCGCCTCGCCGGCGGCCACCTGCCTGACCACCTCGCGGGCCTGCTCCAGGTTGGCCAGCGCCGCCCTGGCCTTGTCCAGGAACAGCGTGCCCGCCGGCGTCAGCGCCACATGATGGCGGGAGCGGTCCAGCAGCGGGCTGCCGAGCTCGTCCTCCAGCGCCTTGATCTGGGTGCTCAGCGGCGGCTGGCTGATATGGAGCTTGCGCGCGGCCTCGCTGAAGCTCAGCGCTTCGGCCACGGCAACGAAATAGCGGAGTTGGCGGAAATCCATTGCTTATATCGAAGTGCAATAACAAGGGGTTCGAAAACGTATTGGACAGTATCACGGCAGCTGCCCAGAATGCACGCAAACGGCTTTGAGCCGCACCACAAATTGCACCATCAGGAGACAACCATGCTGCGCCGCCCCTACCTTGCCGGCTTCCTGGCCGCCGCGCTCTCGCTGGCCGCCAGCGCCGCCAGCGCCCAGACTTACCCGGCCAAGCCGATCCGGCTGGTCGTGCCTTATGCCGCCGGTGGCGCGGTGGACATCGTGGCGCGCTCGGTCGGGCAAAAGATGAGCGTGCTGCTCAAGCAGCCCATCATCGTCGACAACCGCCCGGGCGCCAGCACCAATATCGGCATGGAGGCCGTGGCCAAGGCCGCGCCGGACGGCTACACCATCATGATGGCGTCCAATAGCCTGGCCACCAATGCCGCGCTGTTCGCCAAGCTGCCGTTCGACCCGGCACGGGATTTCACGCCGGTGGCGCGCGTGGGGCAGGCCTCGCTGGTGCTGGTGGTGCCGGCAAAATCCAGCGTGACGTCGCTCAAGGGCCTGGTCTCCCAGGCGCAGGCCCAGCCGGGCAAGTTCAGCTATGCCTCGGCCGGCAACGGCAGCTCGGGCCATCTCGCTGGCGAGCTGTTCAAGGAAGCGGCGCACATCGACGTGCTGCACGTGCCTTACAAGGGCGGCGCGCCCGCGATCACCGACCTGCTGGGCGAGCGCATCTCGTTCATGCCAATCAACCCGCTCGAAGTCATCACCCATATCCGCGCCGGCACGCTGCGCGCCATCGCGGTGGCAAGCGACCAGCGCACGCCGCTGCTGCCGGACGTGCCGACCTCGCGCGAGCAAGGCTTGCCGGGCTTCACCGCCTCGGTCTGGTGGGGGCTGGTGGCGCCGGCCAAGACGCCGCCGGCCGTGATCCATGAGCTCAATACCGCCGCCAATGCCGCACTGGCCGACCCCGATGTGCGCAAACAGCTCGCGCAACTGGGCGTAACCATCCTGCCGGGCACCCCTGAAGCTTTCGGCCAGTTCGTGCGAGGCGAAACCGCCACCTGGAACGGCGTCATCCGCAAGGCGGGCATCACGGCCGACTGAGGCCTCACGCGCATCCGACGATCCGACGATCCAATACGACCCAACAAGATCCAAGAGAACCCCCCATGTCCGACATCCAAGCCCAAGCCCAGCCGGACGCGCAGCGTCCCTCGATCCTGGTGGTCAGCGCGCACGCCGCCGATTTTGTCTGGCGTGCCGGCGGCGCCATCGCGCTGTACGCCGAGCGCGGCTACAACGTCAAGATCGTCTGCCTGTCCTTTGGCGAGCGCGGCGAGTCCGCCAAGATGTGGCGCCAGCCGGGCATGACCATCGAGCGCGTCAAGGCCGCCCGGCATGAAGAAGCGCAGCAGGCCGCCGACATCCTGGGCGCGACGCTGGAGTGCTTCGACCTGGGCGACTACCCCATGCGCGTGACCGATGCAGCGCTGCTGCGCCTGGCCGATCTCTACCGTGCGCTGCGGCCCGAACTGGTGTTGAGCCACTCGCGCGAGGACATCTATAACTTTGACCATCCGCTCGCCACGCACGTCGCGCAGGAAGCGCGGGTCATCGCCCAGGCGCATGGCTACAAGCCCGAGGTGCCGGTGATCGGCGCGCCGCCGGTGTTCCTGTTCGAGCCGCATCAGCCTGAGCAATGCAACTGGAAGCCCGACGTGCTGCTCGATATCTCCTCGGTGTGGGAAAAGAAGCAGCGCGCCTTCGCCACCATGGCGGCGCAGGAACACCTGTGGGAGTACTACACCCGCGTGGCGCTGCAGCGCGGCGCGCAGGCCGCGCGCAACTCCGATCGCAAGGTGAAGTACGGAGAAGGCTATGCACGCGTGTTCCCGCAAGTCGCACAGAGCCTGTCATGAAGACCATCGCCTATCGCAACATCCTGCGCGCGGCCGCCGCTGACATTGACGCACTGGGCACCGCCGGTGTCGCCACGGTGCACGAGGCGCAGCGCCGCACCGGGCTGATGAAGCCATACATGCGGCCGATCCAGTCCCGTGCCGCCATTGCCGGCAGCGCCGTGACGGTGCTGATGCATCCCGGCGATAACTGGATGATCCACGTCGCGGTGGAGCTGGTACAGCCCGGCGACGTGCTGGTGGTGGCGCTGGTCAGCGACTGCACCGATGGCTTGTTCGGCGACTTGCTGGCCACCTCACTCAAGGCGCGTGGCGCGCGCGGCCTGGTGATCGACGGCGGCGTGCGCGATGTGGCCACGCTCAATGCCATGGGCTTCCCGGTCTGGTCGCGGGCGGTTTCGGCGCAGGGCGCGGTCAAGGAAACCGTGGGCGCGGTCAATGTGCCGGTGGTCTGCGCCGGTGCCCACGTGCGGCCCGGCGACGTGATCGTGGCCGACGACGATGGCGTGGTGGTGGTGCCGCGCCCGCTCGCTGCCGAGACCGCGCGCCGTGCCGCCGAGCGCGGTGCCATGGAGGAGGGCAAGCGCGCTACGCTGGCCGCCGGCGTGCTGGGGCTGGACATGTACCAGATGCGCGAGGCGCTGGCGGCCAAGGGCCTGGTGTATGCCGACCAGACCGTGGACTGGTACAGCGGCTTCGACGAAGCCTGACCGGGCGGCCACCGCCGGTTCGCGATCTGGTATAAGCGTCGCAGACACAAATCCAGACACGATTCCAGACACGAATCCAGGCCGGGGAACCCGATGGAACTGCGCCAGCTTCAGTATTTCGTCCGCGTGGTGGAGCTTGGCAGCATGAGCCGCGCGGCGCTCGACCTCGATATGGTGCAATCCGCCATGAGCCAGCAGATCAGCCGGCTGGAGAGCGAGCTGGCCACCCGGCTGCTGCGCCGGACCACGCGCGGCGTGACGCCCACCGAGGCCGGGCTGGCCTTCTTCCGCGAGGCGCAATTGGCGCTGCGCCATGCCGAGCAGGCCAAGCGCGCCGCCCACCATGCGCGGCTGTCCGGCACGGTCAGCGTGGGGCTGGCGCCCACCACGGCTTCGGTCATCGGCGTGCCGCTGATGCGCGCCATGCGTGAGCGCTACCCGGATGTGCGCCTGCATATGGTGGAGAGCCTGTCCGGCCACCTCGGCGCCATGCTCAACGCCCGCCAGCTCGACCTGGCCGTGCTGTTCGACACCGTTGTGGCGCGCCGCTGGAGCGTGACGCCGCTGCTTGAGGAAACCCTGTTCTTGATCCGCTCGCGCCGCGCGCTGCCGGCCGAGGTCGACGCCGAGGCGCCGCTGCGGCTACGCATGGCGCAGTTGCGGGACGTGCCGCTGATCATGCCCACCGGCCTGCATGGGCTGCGCAGCACGCTCGATGCCGCCTTCGCCCGCGTGAAGATCGTGCCGCAGGTGGTGCAGGAGGTGGATTCCCTGGCCATGCTGATGGACGCCGTGGACCTCGGGTTTGGCGCCACCCTGCAGCCCTGGGCCGCGGTGGGGCGCTATGCCGATGCGCAGGCGCGTTTCCACCTGGCCGAGATCGCGGACCCCAAGGTGCGGCGCCAGAACGTGCTGTGCAGCCTCTCCGACGACGAACTATCGCCCGCCGCGCTGGCCTTGCGCGTGGTGCTGGCCGACTGCGCCCGCGAACTGGTGCGCTCCGGCGCCTGGCGGGGGGCACGGCTGCTTGGGCCGGAGCGATGACGCACGTGCCCCGGGGGGTATCACGATTCGTGATGCCCCCATGCGATCCGGGGGCTTAGCAGGACACCAGCGGGCCGCTACAGTGCGGGCATCCCCACCGGAATCCTCATCGTGCTGTCCATCATTCAAATCCTGGAGCCGTCCCTGCCGGCTTTCCCGAGCCTTGCCCGAGGCGCGCGCCCATGATCGACGTCCTGGTTATCGGCGGTGGCAATGCCGCCCTGTGCGCGGCCCTGATGGCGCGCGAAGCCGGCGCCAGCGTGCTGCTGCTGGAAGCCGCTCCGCGCGAGTGGCGCGGCGGCAACTCCCAGCACACCCGCAATCTGCGCTGCATGCACGACGCGCCACAAGACGTGCTGGTCGAGGCCTATCCCGAAGAGGAATACTGGCAAGACCTGCTCAAGGTCACCGGCGGCCTGACCGACGAGCGCCTGGCCCGCCTGGCCATCCGCGCCTCGTCGACCTGCCGCGACTGGATGCGCAGCCACGGCGTGCACTTCCAGCCGCCGCTGTCAGGCGCGCTGCATGTGGCGCGCACCAATGCCTTCTTCATGGGCGGCGGCAAGGCGCTGGTCAACGCGTACTTCCGCAGCGCTGAAGCCCTTGGCGTCAAGGTGCGCTACAACGCCCCGGTGGACGCCATCGAGCTGGACGGCGGGCGCTTCAAAGCTGCTCGCATCGGCAGCGAGCGCATCGAGGCGCGCAGCTGCGTGCTGGCCGCCGGCGGCTTCGAGTCCAACCGCGCATGGCTGCGCGAGGCCTGGGGCCAGAACGCCGATGGTGACTGGCCGGCCGACAACTTCCTGATTCGCGGCACGCGCTTCAACATGGGCGTGCTGCTCAAGTTCATGATCGAAGCCGGCGCCGACGCCATCGGCGACCCTTCCCAATCGCACTGCGTGGCCATCGACGCGCGCGCGCCGCTGTACGACGGCGGCATCTGCACGCGCGTGGACTGCGTCTCGCTGGGCGTGATGCTCAACCGCAATGCCGAGCGCTTCTACGACGAAGGCGAGGATTTCTGGCCCAAGCGCTACGCCATCTGGGGGCGGCTGGTCGCGCAGCAGCCCGGACAGATCGGCTATTCGATCATCGACGCCAAGGCCGTGGGCCGCTTCATGCCGCCCGTGTTTCCGGGTGTGCGCGCCAACACGCTGCCGGAACTGGCGCGCCGGCTCGGGCTGGACGAGGCCACCTTCATGCGCACCATCGAGGCTTACAACGCGGCGTGCCGCGTCGGCACCTTCGACCACACCGTGCTGGACGACTGCCACACCGAGGGCATCGCCCCGGCCAAGACCCACTGGGCGCGGCCAATCGATACCGCGCCGTTCTTCGGCTACGCCCTGCGCCCCGGCATCACCTTTACCTACCTCGGCCTCAAGGTGAACGAGCACGCCGCCGTGCACTTCGGCGGCAAGCCCAGCGCCAACCTGTTCGTTGCCGGCGAGATGATGGCCGGCAACGTGCTCGGCAAGGGCTATACGGCAGGTGTCGGCATGGCCATCGGCACCGCCTTCGGGCGCATCGCCGGCACCCAGGCCGCCGCCGCCGCGCTCGGGCGGCCAAACCACAACGCATTCCAGGAAGAGCAGCATGCAACATCTTGAAGCGCTGACGCGCGAAGCGGCGGCGCTGGCCCAGGGCGCGCTGCCGCTCACCGGGGACGAGGCCGAGGTGGGCCGCGTCATGCAGATCTGCAATGCCTGCCGTTATTGCGAAGGTTTTTGCGCCGTGTTTCCCGCCATGACGCGCCGGCTGGAGTTCGGCAAGGCCGATATCCATTACTTGTCCAACCTGTGCCACAACTGCGGCGCTTGCTACCACGCCTGCCAGTACGCGCCACCGCACGAGTTCGCGGTCAACGTGCCGCAGGCCATGGCCAAGGTGCGGGTCCAGACATACTCCGACTACGCCTGGCCCGCCGCCCTCGGTGGCCTGTACCGCCGCGCCGGCCTGGCCACCGCGCTGGCGCTGGCAGCCGGGCTGGCGTTGTTCCTGGTGATGGTGCTTGCCATGCGTGGCAGCCTGCTGCACGCACCGCTGGCCGGCAACTTCTACGCCATCTTCCCACACAACCTGCTGGCGGCGATGTTCGGCCTGGTGTTCGGCTGCGCGGTGCTGGCGCTGGGCGTGGGCGTGACGCGCTTCTGGCGCAGGGTCTCGCCCGGCGAACTGCAAGGCGAGGCGCGCGGCCCGGCCATCGGCGGCGCCGCGCACGATGCCTTGCGGCTGCGCTACCTGGACGGCGGCCACGGCCAGGGCTGCAACAACGCGGACGACGCGTTCACGCTGTGGCGCCGGCGCTTCCACCATTTCACGTTCTATGGCTTCATGCTGTGCTTTGCCGCCACGGCGGTCGCCACCCTGTACCACTATCTGCTGGGCCTGCACGCACCGTATGCGCCCACCAGCCTGCCGGTGCTGCTGGGCACGGCCGGCGGCATCGGCTTGCTGATCGGCCCGGCGGGCCTGCTCTGGCTCAACCTGAAGCGCGACCCGCGCACCGGCGATGCCGCTCAGAAGCCGATGGACCGCGGCTTTATCGCGCTGCTGTTTTTCACCAGCCTGACGGGGCTGGCGCTGCTGGCCTGGCGCGACACCGCGGCCATGGCGCTGCTGCTGGCGGTGCACCTGGGCGTGGTGATGGCGTTGTTCCTGACGTTGCCTTACGGCAAGTTCGCGCACGGCATCTACCGCAGCGCGGCGCTGCTCAAATGGAATATCGAAAAACGCCGGCCCAGCAACCTGGCGCTTGGCTCGGACTGAAATCCGCGGCCACGGCCGGATCAGCGGGCCGGAGCCGCCTGCATAGGGGGCAACAGCGCCGCCGGCCACCCGCATTGTCGTAGCGACTGCCATCCCCTCCCGATACCCATTCGAATACACGAAATACACAGGAGACATCCATGAAGCGAATCTGCACCTTTGGCATCGCGGCCTGCGCGCTGGCCGCGGCCATGCTGGCCCTGCCAGCCGGCGCCCAGGAGTATCCGGCCAGGCCGATCACCCTGGTTGTGCCGCACCCCGCTGGCGGGACATCCGACATTCTTGCCCGCACCGTTGCCGCGGAGATCGGCAAGACCCTCGGGCAGACCGTGCTGGTGGACAACCGGGGTGGGGCCAACGGCACCATTGCCGCCAAGCAGGTTGCGCAGGCCGCGCCAGACGGCTACACCTTGTTGCTGGCCACCGCCAGCACGCACGGCATCAATCCCACGCTGTACCGGAAGATTTCCTACGATGCGGCGAAGGACTTCGCACCCGTCGCGCTGCTGGCCACCGTGCCGAACGTGCTGGTGGTGGGCAAGCGCGTTCCGGTCCGGAACCTGCCTGAGTTGACCCGCTACATCAAATCGAAGGCGGGAGGGGCCAATATGGGTTCGGCCGGCGCCGGCACGCCGGGGCATCTGGCGGGTGAGATGTACAAGGATGAGGCAGCATTGTCATTCCTGCATGTGCCCTACAAGGGCGGCGCGCCAGCCATTACGGATCTGGTTGGCGGCCAGATAGATTTCATGTTTACCACGGTGCCGGCTGTGCTGCCGCATATCAAGGCGGGTGCGGTGCGGGCACTGGCCGTGACCTCGCCGGCGCGCAGTGCGGCGCTGCCCGCTGTGCCGACCATGGCGGAATCGGGACTGCCGGGTTTCCAGGCCGTGTCGTGGCATGGCGTGGTGGCGCCTGCCGGTACGCCGCCGCCGGTGCTGGACAAGCTGAGCAAGGCGATTGCCGCAACTCTGGTCGTGCCCGAGGTCAGGAAGCGGCTGGCGCAGGAGGGAGCCGAAGCCGGCACGCTTACCCGGGCGGACTTCGGCAAGTTCATCGTCGCGCAGATCGGCACCTGGGGCAGCGCGGTCAGGTCGTCCGGAGCCAGCGTGGACTGATGGGGACTGACACCCCATGTGAATGGCGCCGCGGCTTGGCCGCGGGCCTTCTTGCGTTGATGCCGCTCAGCGCGGCGTGAAGGTAGGCACCGGCGGCCCGTCGTCCGTTGGCGTGAACGTCAGCTTCACTTCCTGCCCGATGCGCACGGTATCCAGGTCGCAATCCACGATGTTGGTCATCATGGTCACGCCTTCTTCCAGCGTCACATAGGCAATGCAGAAGGGCGTGGGGCCGGCACGGCGGGTGACGCTGAACGAGTAGATGGTGCCCCGTCCCGAGGCCTGCTTCCATTCGGTCTCGCCCATGCAGAACGGGCACAGCGTACGCGGGTACCAGTGGGGCTTGCCGCAGGATTTGCAGTGCTTGACCAGCAGGCGGCCAGCGCGGGCGGCTTCCCAGAACTCGGTGTTGTCCGGGGCAACCTGCGGCGCTTTGAGGGGAGTGGTAGTGTAAGGTGTGCTCATCTTATTACTCCCGTTCCAGGATGACGGTGGCGCTGCCGTGGCGCGAGCCGAGGTAGCCGCCGGTGCCTTGAGCCAGGGCCAGGTCGCAGTTCTTGACCTGCACGGCGGGATGGGCTTCGCCGCGCAGCTGGCGCACCGCTTCGATCACCTTAGTGATGCCGCCGCGGTTGGCCGGGTGGTTGTTGCACAGACCACCGCCGTCGGTGTTGAAGGGCAGCTTGCCCACGCCGGAGATCAGGTTGCCGTCGGCCACGAACTTGCCGCCTTCGCCCTTCTTGCAGAAGCCCAGGTCTTCCAGCTGCATCAGCACGGTGATGGTGAAGCTGTCGTAGATCGAGGCGTACTTGATGTCGGACGGGCGGATGCCCGCCTCTTCAAACGCGATCGGGCCGGAGATGGCGGCGCCCGACCAGCTCAGGTCCACCATGCCGCCGAGCTGGCCTTTGACGGCTTCGCCGGCGCCGCGGATCTTCACCATGGGGCGCTTGAGCTTGGCCGCGATTTCCGGGCGGGCGACGATCAGCGCGCCGCCGCCGTCGGACACCACGCAGCAGTCGAGCTTGCGCAGCGGATCCGAGATCATCGGCGAATTCAATACGTCCTCCACCGTCACCACATCGCGCAGCATGGCGTGGGGATTGTGCTGCGCGTGGTGCGAGGCCGCTACCTTGATCCAGGCAAGCTGTTCGGCGGTGGTGCCGTACTGGAACATATGGCGCATCGCCACCATCGCGTACAGGTTCACGGTCACCGGGCTGAACGGCGCCTCGAACGGCTGGTCGGGCAGGTTGGCGCCCCAGTTGCGCGCCTGCGTGCCGCTCGAGCCTTCCGAGCGCGGGCGGCCTGCCAGCGTGATCAGCGCCACATTGCACTTGCCGGCGGCGATGGCCTGCGCGGCGTGCGAGACGTGGACGATATACGCCGAGCCGCCGGTATCGGTGGAGTCGACGTGGCGCACCTTCAGGCCGAGGTAATCGACCATATTGAGCGCGCCAAGGCCAGGCGCGTCACCCGCGCAGAAGTAGCCGTCCACGTCCTGCAGGGTGAGGCCGGCGTCCTCCAGCGCGCCCTTGGCGGATTCGGCGTGCAGTTGCGCGACGGATTTGTCCGGTGCCTTGCGGGTCGGGTGCTCGTAGGCCCCGACGATATAAGCCTTGCCGTTGATGCTCATGGGTCTCCCTAGTTGTTGTCCCGGGTAAGTTGGTGTGCGGTGATGATTATGGAATATGGACTATGGAATATGGACTATGGCTATAACCGAAGTCCTGTGTTCTTGTTTGGTGCCGCGAGCGTCAAGGCGCGCGTCCGTATTGGTCGCGCAGATCGCGCTTGAGCACTTTGCCGATGGCGTTGCGCGGTAGTTCCTGCGACAGCTCCAGCGCGGCCAGGCGCTGCATTTTCTCTAGCCGGCCGTTCACCCAGTCCAGCAGCGCGGCGGCTTGGGCGGTGGCGCCGGGCCGCAGCACCACGAAAGCGACGGGCGTTTCGCCCCAGCGTTCCGAGGGCACGCCGACCACCGCCGCGTCCGCGATATCGGGATGCCCGAGCAGCACCGCTTCGATGTCGCTCGGGTAGATGTTGAAGCCGCCCGAGATGACCATGTCCTTCTTGCGGTCCATCAGGATGAGAAAGCCGTCGGCATCGAAGTAGCCAACGTCGCCGGTGCGGATGAAGCGCTTGCCGGTGGCGTCGAACCACTCGGCCTCGGCGGTCTTCGCTGGATGATTGTGGTAGCCGGACATCATCGCGGGGGAATGCCCGACGATCTCTCCCGGGGTGTCGCGCGGCGCATCGGCGGGGAGCTCGCGGCCCTGATCGTCCAGCAGGCGCATATCGGTGTCAGGCGAGGGGCGCCCGACCGTATGCAGCTTGTCCGGGTGCTCATGCGCGCGCAGCTCGCACCGCCCGCCACCCTCGGTCATGCCGTAGTACTCGATCAGCGCGCCGGGCCAGCGTGCCAGCACCTGGGCCTTGAGCGCTGCGGAAAAGGGCGCGCTGGTGCAGAACTTATAGCGGAACGATGACAGATCGGTGCTGGCAAAGTCAGGGTGGGCCAGGATGCGCTGGTATTGCACCGGCACCAGCATCGTATGAGTGACGCGGTGCCGCGCGGCCAGCGCCAGGTACTGGCCGGCATCGAACTTGCGCATCAGCACCACGGTGCCACCCAGCGACAAGGTGGGGAACAGGCTGACCAGTGTGGTGTTGGAGTACAGCGGCGTGGACAGCAGCGCCACGGTGTCCGGGCCATAGCCGCCCTGGGTGGCGCGCTGCACATGCGACGAGCGCATGCCGAACGGCTGGATGATGCCCTTGGGCACGCCGGTGGTGCCGGATGAATAGATCAGGTTGAAAGCCCAGTCGGGCTGCACGTCGACCGGATTCGGCCGGGCATCTTCGGGGGCCAGCCACTGGCCAAAGGCAATGCCCGCGTGGCTGTCGTCCAGCGCGATGCAGGGAATGCCGAGCTCGGCCTCCAGCCCGTGCAGGGCCTGGTGCGTGCTGGCATCGATCAACAGCCGGCGCGCCCCCGAGTCCTGCACCATGCCGCGCAGCGTCTGCGGGCTGAGCGAGGGCGACAGTGGTGCCACCGCTACGCCTGCCCGCAGGCAGCCGAGGAAGGCGGCGACGTATTCGATCGACGTCGCGGCGCAGATGGCGACGGCGCCTTGCGCCGGCACACCGTCTCGCTGCAGCGCGGCGGCAACGCGGTCGGCAAGCCGGTTGAGGCTGGCGAAATCCACGCTGCGTTCGTCCAGCACCACGGCCGGATGCCGCGGCCGCAGCGCGGCTTGGGCGTCGACGAGGGCGGCGAGAGGGGTGAAGTCAGTGCTTGTCGGTGACATAGGGCTGCCGTTGGGCTCTTGGGTGTGCTTGGGTGTGCTTGGGTGTCTCATTCATGGCCGTCCTGCCGCGGCTGTGAAAGAGTGTCGCGCCTTGTGTCGGGTTCGACAATTTGGCTTTTTGGAAGAGGGGCTTGCCGGGAATCGTTGTTGCGGCGCACAAAATGGCGCGCAGGGTCAAGCCAGGGGGGCAAGCGAGGGGAGGGGCGAGGCGAGGGGCGAGGCGAGGGGCGAGGCGAGGGGCGCTGCGCAGGGAGACGGACGGAAAACCAACTTGCGGGGTGGCCCTCGATGGAGCCACCCTATGGCGGAATCAGCCCATGGCCAGGGCCGCCGCGCTAATCTGCTGCTCGGGCGAGRCCTTTTCCATGGATTTGGCCAGCGCGCCAGTGGCGCTGGATATGGCACCGGTAAGCGAATTCATGGCCTGGTTCAGCGCTGCAAGGCGGACCTGCTTCTGGTCGGCAGAGAGGTTCTGGGCCGAGGCCACGGCTTGCAGTTCCTGCTGCTTGCGCGCCAGCTCGTCGCGCAATTCACGGATTCGCTTGAGCAGGTCCTTGGCCGTATCCGGCAGGTTGCTGTTGTCGATATCACTGTTGCGGCTGCTGGAGCCGGCCGGCTTGCCTGACGCCAGCGTGCGGCCAGCCGATGAGAGATCGACATGGATGCCATCGGACGGCTTGCCGCCGCCCGGCTGGCTGGCGGGCGTTGCCTGGCTGGCGGTGGCAGGGCTGGCTGCGCCGGCCAGGGCCGTGGCGGCGGCAAACTGGCCGCTGGTGGAGGACGCCGGATCGATCGTGCTCATCGGATTTGTTCCTTCGGGTAGTGCGCGAACGCACGGGAGGCGGCCGCTCGCGGCGCACCTGGGTACCCGGAATTAACGAACACGTGAAGCGGATCTGTAGGGCAATGCAGGTAATTTTGTGATGCTGGCGGCGCCAAATACAGCAATAAGTTGATGATGAGTCTCAAAATGCCGATGCCACGGGACGCGCCTTGCGATAGAGGATGAGGGTGGCCAGCAGCCCGCATGCCGCGGCAAAGCTCATCCAGTAGCCCGGCGCGGCCTTGTCGCCGGTCACCTCGATCAGGTAGGTCGAGACCGCCGGCGTAAAGCCGCCAAACACCGCCGTGGCAAGGCTGTAAGCCAGCGAGAAGCCGGCCACGCGCACCTCCACCGGCATCACCTCGGTCAGGGCCACCACCATGGCGCCGTTGTACATGCCAAAGAGGAAGGACAGCCACAGCAGCACGATCAGCATGCGCTCGAAGCTCGGCGCGCCCGCCAGCCACGACAACGCGGGATAGGCGGTGACCAGCGCGATGGCCGAAATGGTCAGCAGGATAGGGCGGCGGCCAATGYGGTCGGACAGGGCACCGCCGATGGGCAGCCAGATAAAGTTGGAAATGCCTACGCAGAGCGTGACGGCCAGGCTGTCGGCCGTGCTGAGCTTGAGCACTGTCTTGCCGAACGTGGGCGTATAGACAGTGATCAGGTAGAAGGTGGTCGTGGTCATTGCCACCAGCAGCATGCCGGCCAGCACCGTGCGCCAGTTGCGCAGCATGGAGTCGAATACTTCGCGCGTGCTCGGATGGTACCGGCGAGTACGGAACTCTTCGGTCTCCTGCAGCGAGCGGCGCAGCACGAAGAGGAACGGCACGATCAGGCAGCCGATAAAGAACGGAATACGCCAGCCCCATGCGCCCAGTTCATCGGTCGTCAGCCAGTGGTTCAGCCCAAAGCCAAGCCCGGCCGCGACCACGATGGCGATCTGCTGGCTGGCCGACTGCCAGGCGGTATAAAAGCCCTTATGGCCCGGTGTGGCCATTTCGGCCAGGTAGACCGATACGCCGCCCAGCTCGGCGCCCGCCGAGAAGCCCTGCAGCAGCCGCCCGATCAGCACCAGCAGCGGCGCCAGCACGCCGATGCTGGCATAGCCCGGCACGAGCGCGATCAGGATGGTCCCGCAGGCCATGAGCGACAGCGTCACGATCAGGCCCCTGCGGCGTCCCACCTTGTCGATATAGGCACCCAGCAGGATGGCGCCGAGCGGGCGCATCAGGAAGCCTGCGCCAAACACGGCGAAGGTCAGCATCAGCGAGGCGAACTCGCTGTTTGCCGGAAAGAAGGTGTGGGCGATGTAGGTGGCGTAGAAACCGAACAGGAAGAAGTCGAACTGTTCGAGGAAGTTGCCGCTGGTAACCCGCAGGACCGCGCCCAGCTTTGAGGATCCAGGCACTGCCGCGCCTGCCATTTCCGCTTGCATCGCCAGTCTCCTTCGCCGCGCCGTCCCGGCTATCCGCCGCCTTTTGCGAAAGGTCGGCTAGCCTGCGCGGGCGCGCTTGTGCTGGTCAATATATGCCTTGCAAGCCGCCAGCGCCAGTCCCGCATGTGTGAGGCGCGAGCCGCCAGGCACACGCCCCCGGTGCATTGCCCGATACTCAGGCGCCGCGAAACATGGCCGGGCGCTTCTCCACGAAAGCGCTACTGCCTTCCCGCGCGTCTTGCCGACGCCCGGCAGATACTCGATACGCCGCTGCTGGTGTTCCATGATCCCTGCGCCCGCTTTGACTGGATGGCATGGAAGCAGTGGTATCAGCGCCTCGGGCTGATGCGCTCGTCCAGGCAGGCATGCTTGTACTTCTCGCAGTACGCGCACGTGCGCAATGCCGTCGCGCAACTGGCCGGCATTGCGATAGGGCGTACGCCGATGGTGTTGCCGATGCGCAAGAGCGGGCAGTTGCAGGTGGTGCTGCCAGAGCATGTGGCTGACGGGCCGACCTATCAGATCGTGACGTCCAGCGTGGTGCGGCCCGGGGTGGAGCGGTTCCGGCCTGGCTGGAGACGGAGTTGGCGGGGGAGGTGATTGGGTGAGGGCAGCCGTAGGGGAAAACTAAGCAACGGCAGTCATTCAAAAACGACCGAGGCATTTGGCGTTGTAGGTCTGGGTATCTATTTATTAAATGAATTTTAAAAAATCAGAAATTTAATATAATTAAATTATTATTTGTTGGTGATTTAATTAATTTATATTTTGCGAATGCCGGGGAAAATCAGCGCAGTGCTCCCCAAACTAGCCGCAAGGGCGCTCGAGTGAGCGCGGAAGCCGTCAAGCCAGACTTCGGTGGGGTATTGGGCAGTTGGTTTCCCGCCGTTATCCAAGCGGCGGCAGCGGCGTGCTTATCGCCCCCGTAAGTTGTGGCTTAGATAAAACAGGAGAATCATGGGTCGTATCGGTCTTGCCGGGCTGTTCCTGGCGTTGTGTTCGTTGGCTGGTTGTGCGGTCGTGCAGAAGCCAATTCCTGCTTCCGCGAAGCTCTTTGATGATCGGACGAGCACAGTCGCGGTGGCAGTGCAAAAGCTGCCAGAGCCTAACCAGAACATGATCGGGGCGCAGGGGATACTTGACTACGCCATCAACAAGGCCAATGCACAGGCAATCGTGGAACGTTTGCAGCGGCAGGACTTCTCGTTGGTAAAGGGGCTGCCGCAGGAACTGGCGAAGGGGCTGGAGTCCCGCCAGGTCAAGGTTGTGCTGGTGGCGGCTCCTGTGGATACGGAGCAGTTGAAGAAGTTCACTGAAGGTTCCGGTGACGGTATTGCTGAGATGGACTACCGGCCTTTGGCTAAGCAGTATGGCGCGGATCGGTTGCTGCTGGTGGCGCCGCGCTGGCTGGGCACGTCGCGCAGCTACTATGGTTTCATGCCGCTGGGAGCGCCGGAGGGCTATGTATCGCTGGTGGGGCAGTTGATCGATCTGCATACCAATCGGCTGCAATGGTACGAGCCGGTGACAGTCAACACGCCCGTGACCGGCGAATGGGATGACGCGCCGGAATATAGCAACCTGATGAAGTCGGTGGACGCGAGCACGCGGGCTGCGACCTCGAAACTGCGCGCGGCGTTATTTATGGAGCAGATGACAACGGCCACAAGCGCCGCTGTGTCTTCGGGTGCCACGGCGCAATAGGCATTGGCAATGCCATCCTGCCGTGCGCGAGCGCCGCGGCAGGGTGCTGGCGCGCTGGCGCCCATCATCGAACGGGAGCCAGGAATTCGCTGACCGGGGCCGCAGCAAGGCCCGCTTGCTTTTTCCTTTCCAATCCCTGGCGACCTCTTCCTAGGGTAATCCCCAATATGCCGTATCATCACGCCCGGGCGTCGCGCTGCCGGGCGTTTTGCCGTCTTTGGACCGCGAGCGTGCCCCATCGCACTTTTTCAGGAAATCCGGGACAAAGCCAAGGTGCGCCGGCAGCCTGCCGGGCGCCAGATCGCCGCCTCAGGGTGCGGATTTGCTCACATTGAATAAACAGGGACCACTGATAAGTGGCCTCGGAGACATCCAGACGCTTTGCCGGGGCGCCCGGATTGCCAGGAATTGCAGGAGTTGCTTTTGTCTACAACCGAAACCCAGCGCAGAACTGAAGTTGACCTGATTCGCGGCATCGCGCTGATTTTCATCGTGGTTGACCATGTGAACGGCAGCGTGCTGGCCGATTACACCATCCGCAATTTCGCGTTCTTCGATGCGGCGGAGATCTTTGTCTTCCTGGCTGGATATTCGGCAGGGGCGGCTTACGTGGCCATGGAGGCGCGGCACGGTGCCTCTGCCGCGCAGAACCGCCTGATCCGCCGTAGCTGGGAGATCTACAAGGCGTTCGTGCTGACCGGCGTGCTGATGCTGGTGTTCGGCCTGTTGCTGGCGCTGGCCAAGGTGCCGGCGCCAGCGATCCGGTCCACGGAGGCGCCGATCTTCATGGCGCATCCGTTCAGCACGCTGATTGAGGTGTTCAGCGTGGCGCGGCAGCCCTTTGTGTCGGATGTGCTGCCGATGTACGCGGTCTTCATCCTGTTTGCGCCGCTGGCGATCCGCATGGCGCGCGCGATGCCATTGACGTTTGTCGGCGCCAGCGGGCTGCTGTGGCTGATGGCGCCGATGCTCACGCCGCTGCTGCCTAGCAGCGATGGCAATGGCTGGAGCTTCAACCCCTTCGCGTGGCAACTGCTGTTTGGGCTGGGCCTGATGGCGCGCCTGCGCCCCGATGTGATCCTGCCGCGCCAGGCGCTGGTGCGCTGGGTGGTGACGGTGCTCGCCGTGGCGGTGACGCTGGCCGGCGTGCTGCTGGCTTACCTGTGGATGCGTCCGCATGTGTACGAGCCATGGCTGCCCACCTGGCTGCCTGCCATGGTCTTCCCGCTGCCCAAGAAGAGCCTGGCGGCGCTGCGCATCGTGAGTTTCCTCGGGCTGGCCTGGCTGTGCTATCTGGCTGTCCGCGCGGGCTGGGTAGCGCGGCTGGCGTCGGTGATGGGGCCGGTGGTGCAGATTGGCCGCCACAGCTTGTTCTGCTTTGTCTTTGGCGCGGTGGTGTCGGTGGTGATCGAGGGCTTTACCTATGGCATTGCCGGCGGCCGGCCGTCGCGGCCGATCGCGCTGGGCGGCGACATCGTGGCCGTGGCGCTGTTGCTGGTGATTGGTGGCTGGTATGGGCGGCGCAAGGAGGGACGAAAGGAAGCGCGCAAGGAAGAGAGCAAGGAGGAGAGCAGGGAAGAGAGAAGGGAAGAAGGAAAGGCAGTGCAAAAGGCTGCCGCTTAGGCAGCCTTCGCTGGCTTGTGATTGTGATTGTGCTTGTGTGCGATTACGCCGTCATTCCTTGATATCCGCCTGGCGGATCACCTGCTTGTACTTATCCAGCTCCGCGCGGATAAAGGTGCCGAACTCCTGCGGGGTACTGACGATGGGATCCACCCCGAGCGTTTTCAGCCGGCTTGTCACCTCCGGCTGCACCATGGCCTTCTGCAACGCGGCGTAGAGCTTGTCGATTACCGGCTTGGGCGTCTTCGCGGGCGCCAGGATGCCGTACCAGCCTGAGGTCTGGAACTTGGGAAACCCTTGTTCGGCGAAGGTGGGCACATCCGGCAGGTCCGGCTGGCGCGTTGCGCGGGCAATCGCGATGGCACGCAGGTTGCCGCTGCGCACGTGGGGCATGGCGGATGCCGCGGTATCGAAGATCATGTCGACCCGGCCCGCGATCACATCAGGCAGCAGCCCCGATCCTCCCTTGTAGGGCACATGCAGCAGGTCGATCCCGGCCTGGCCGCGAAAGATCTCGCCGGACAGGTGCGGCGGCGTGCCGCTGCCGGCGGAGCCGTAAGTCAGCTTGCCGGGGCTGGCCCTGGCGGCCACCAGCACATCCTTCAAGGTCTTGTAGGGCGTATGCGTGTTGACCACCAGCAGCGTCGGCGCCGAGGCCAGCAGCGATACCGGCTCGAAGTCCTTGATCGGATCGTAGGGCACCCGCGCATACAGGTTGGGGCTGATGGCGTGCGAGGCAATCGAGCCGAGGAACAGCGTGTAGCCGTCCGGCGCGGCATGGGCCGCGGCTTCCGCGCCGATCATGGTGCCGGCGCCGGGGCGGTTGTCGATGATCACCTGCTGGCCGAGCGCGTCGGACAGTTTCTGGGCGATCGGGCGTGCCACGTTGTCGTTGCCGCCGCCGGGCGGGAAGGGCACGATCAGCTTGATCGGGCGGTTGGGGTAGTCATCGGCGCGGGCGGAAGCCGGCACCAAAGCGAGGGCGGTGGCGGCCATGGCCAGCGCGGCTGCCGCCAATGCGGGAAATCGTCTTGCAGTCATCTTGTCTCCTCCCCCGTTGCCAGGGTGGGTCAGGTCTGTCTTTATGTGTTTTTTGCTTTAGCCCGTGCCCAACGGGATCAGCCTTCCGAGACCGCCACCGGCCGCCCCGTGAGCGGATAGCTGGGGTCGCTGTAGCCCGGCGTGGACGCATGGCCGGGGCGCACCAGGGCGTCGACCATGGCTTCCTCTTGCGGTGAGATTGCTACGCCCACGGCGCCGAAGTAGTCCTCGAACTGGGCCAGCGTGCGCGGCCCGGCGATCACCGAGCTGATGATGGGGTTGGCGAGCACCCAGGCGGTGGCGAACTGGCCCAGCTTGAGGTCGCGCGCCTGCGCATGCTGCTTCAGCGTCTGCGCAATCACCAGCGACTCCTCGCGGAACTCGGTCTCCATCATGCGGCGGTCCGCCCGGCCGGCGCGCGAGTCCTGCGGCGGTTGCTGGCCGGGCAGGTACTTGCCCGTCAGCACGCCGCGCGCGATCGGGCTGTAGGACACCACGCCCAGCCCGAAATGCTCGCAGGCCGGCAGGATCTCCACTTCGGGCATGCGGTTGAGCAGGTTGTAGTAAGGCTGGCAGACCGCGGGGCGGGGCACGTTGAGCATGTCGCACAGGCGCGCGATCTCAGCGATGCGCCAGCCGCGGAAGTTCGACACGGCCCAGTAGCGGATCTTGCCGGCGCGGATCAGGTCGCCCATGGCGCGCACGGCTTCTTCGAGGTTCTCGCCGGCGTAGTCGCGGTGCAGGTAGAGGATGTCGAGATAGTCCGTTGCCAGGCGGCGCAGGCTGTCTTCCACGGCGCGCAGGATCCAGACGCGCGAGTAATGCGAGTGGTTGGGGGCGGCCTGCATCGGGTTGCCCAGCTTGCTGGCCAGGACCCAGTCCTGGCGATCGCCCGCCAGCAGCTTGCCCACCATCGTTTCCGATCCGCCCAGGCTGTACATGTCGGCGGTATCGATGAAATTGACGCCATGCGCGCGGGCGCTGTCGACGATGCGGCCGGCCTCGGCCTCGTCGGTCTGGTCGCCAAACATCATGGTGCCCAGGCACAGGGCGGACACCTGCAGGTTGCTGGCGCCCAGGCGCCGGTATTGCATCTTGAAGTCAGACATCTCGAATCTTCCAGGAGAGAAATAAATGCGGTGCGGGCCTGTGGTGGCCTGTTGCGGCCGGCTGTGGCTTACTGCGGCTAATTCCGGCTTATTGTGGCTGCTTGAAGCGCGCCGCCAGCGCGTCGGTGGCCAGGCGCAGCAGGGTCATGTCGGTGCCCACCGCGACAAAGCGCGCGCCCATGTCGATGTACTGCTGGCCCTGTGCTTCGGTGGTGAGAATGCCAGCGGCCTTGCCGTTGGCGCGGATGCGGCGGATCGCGGCGGCGATGGTTTCCTGCACCTCGGGATGCTGGATGTCGCCGAGGTGGTTCATGTCGGCGGAGAGATCGCTCGGGCCGATGAACACGCCGTCCACGCCGTCCAGCGCGCAGATCGCGTCGACGTTGCGGATGGCTTCCATCGATTCGAGCTGCACCAGCACGCAGGTCTGCTCCTGCACGCTATGCAGGAAATCCTTGATGCGGCCAAAGCCGCCGGCGCGCGTGCCGCTGGCCACACCGCGCATGCCGCCCTTGGGAAAGCGGCTCCACGCCACGGCATTGGCGGCTTCCTCGGCGTTTTGCACATAGGGCAGCAGCAGCGATTGCGCGCCGATATCCAGGCAGCGCTTGATCCACAGCATGTCGTTCCAGGGCGGGCGCACCACGGGATGGCTCTTGGTGCCTTCGGTGGCCATCAATTGCGTGTGCAGGGTGGAGATGTCATTGGGAGCATGCTCCATGTCGAGCAGCAGCCAGTCGAACTGCGAGCGCGCTACCAGTTCCACCACCTGGTAGGAAGACAGCGAGCACCACAGGCCAATCTGCGGCTGGTCGGCGAGGATGGCTTGCTTGAAGGCGTTGACGGGAAGTTGCATGGAAAGTCTCCGGGGGGTCGGTTGTTGAAGGTGCGGCCATGTACTGGCGTGCGGGCATGCGGGCGCGCGGGTGCGCCTACATGCCCAGCTTCAGGCCGCTCTCGCGGATCAGGTCGGCCCAGCGTGTTTTCTCTTCGCGGACAAACGCCTGCGTGGCTTCGGGCGTATTGCCGACCGGCTCCGCGCCGAGCTGCGCCAGGCGCTGGCGGATATCGGGCTGCTGCAGGATGCGCACCACATCGGCGTTGATCTTGCGGATCACCTCCGGCGGGGTGCCAGCGGGCGCGAGCATGCCCTGCCAGCCGCCGGCGGTAAATCCCGGCACGGCCTCCGCCACCGTCGGCACCTTAGGCCATTCGGGATTACGCTCGCGGCTGGTGAAGGCCAGCACGCGCAGCTTGCCGCCGCGCACGTAGGAGGCGCTGGCCACCATGCTGTTGAACATCAGGTCGGCCTGCCCGCCCATCACGTCCAGATTGGCCTGCGCGCCGCCCTTGTTGGGCAGGTAGAGCCAGTCGATGCCGAGCTTGCGGGCGAACTGCAGGCCGGCCAGGTGCGGGCCGCTGCCGATGCCGGTGGTGGCCCAGTTGAGCTTGCCCGGATGCGCGCGGGCGTAGTCCACCAGTTCCTTGAGCGAGTTCGCCTTGGTCTGCGGCGAGACCAGCAGCATGTAGGGCGAGTAGGTCAGCGTGACCACCGCGGTGAAATCCTTGATCACGTCGTACGGCAGGTTCTTGTAGGCCACCGGCGCGATCACGAAGTTGGACAGGTCGCCCAACAGCAGGGTGTAGCCATCGGGCGCGCTCTTGGCGACGTTGTCCGTGCMGATGTTGCCGCCGGCGCCGGTACGGTTCTCCACCACCACGGGCTGTTTCCAGGCTTCCTGCAGCTTGCTGCCGAGCAGGCGGGCCAGCACGTCGGAGGCACCGCCCGGCGCATAGGGCACCACTACGCGCACCGGGCGCTGCGGCCAGGGCGCGGGGCCCTCGGCGCTGGCCGGCAGCGCCAGCGCGGTGAGCGATGTGGCCACCAGCAGGGTGATCCATTTGCGCAGCATGGTTGTCTCCTTTGTTGTTTTGATTTTTTTCAGGCTGTTTGCTGCGGCTTTGGCGCCATCGCGATCGCTTGCAGCATGGCTTCGGTCATGCTGCGCGGATCGGCCACGCCCTTGCCGGCAATGTCGAAGGCGGTGCCGTGGTCCACCGAGGTGCGTACCGCCGGCAGGCCGATGGTGACGTTGACGCCGGCTTCCAGCCCCAGCACCTTGACTGGCCCGTGGCCCTGGTCGTGATACATCGCCACGACCAGGTCGAAGTCGCCGCGGGTGGCGCGGTAGAAGAGCGTGTCTGCCGGCAGCGGGCCATCCACCAGCCAGCCGCGGGCACGGCAGGCTGCCACGGCGGGGGCGATTTTCCCGGCTTCCTCGCCGCGCCCGAACAAGCCGTTCTCGCCGGCGTGCGGGTTGATGCCGCACACCGCCACGCGCGGCTGGGCGATGCCGCTCTTCTGCAAGGCCTGCACGCCGCGCGCGATGGTGCGCTCGACCAGGCCAGCGTTGATCTTCTCCACCGCATCCAGGATGCCGATGTGCGTGGTGACATGGATCACCCGCAGGTTCGGCGCCAGCAGCATCATCGAGACCTCTTCGGTGCCCGTGAGCGCGGCCAGCATCTCCGTGTGGCCGGGGTAGCGGTGGCCGCCCAGGTGCAGGGCCTCCTTGTTGAGCGGCGCGGTGCAGATCGCATCGACCTTGCCGGCCTGCACGAGCTCCACGGCACGCGCGATATAGCGGTAGGCGGCATCGCCGCAGATGGCCGAGACCTTGCCGTAAGGCGTGTCGGCGGGGATCAGCGCCAGGTCGATGCAGGCGAGGGTGCCGGGCTCGAACGTGGCTTCGTCGGGGTCCGTCACCCGCGCGATGCGCAGCGCGGTGCCGGTGCGGCGGCAGGCGTCTTCCAGGCGCGCGGCGTCGCCCACCACAAAAGGCCGGCATTGCGCATAAAGCGTGCCGTCGGCCAGGCACTTGACGATGATCTCGGGGCCAACGCCGGCGGCGTCACCCATGGTGATGGCTATTCTCGGTCGATACATGGAGGGCTCGCTGAGGCGGGTGTTGGCAGGGCTGGCCTGTTCCGGATGCGTGGGGCTGGCGCGCATGGCATTGGCAGGAGACGCCAGCGCGGTGGTCTGGCGCAGGTGCGCCATGCAGGCCAGCAGCGTGTCGCGCTGGCCAAAGGCGCCGGCCTTGATGCAGACCGGCACCGTGTTGTTGTCGTGATCGAGGCCTGCCGCGCCTGCCGTGCCCGCTGCGTTGCGCAGCTGCGCGCGGGCGCTGGTCACGCCGGGCACCAGTGCGCGCACGTTGGTGAGCTGGCTTACGCCCAGCATCTCCAGCACAGCGCGCGCGCTTTCCCCGCCAGACAGCACCAGCCCCGCCGCCACTTGCGCCAGCGGGGCGGCAAAGCGGGCCAGCGCCGCGCACAAGGTGCTGCCGTCCAATGCCGGGTCGGCCGGGCCTTCGACGTGGATCACCACATCGCGGCCCAGCGCCAGTGCGTTTGCGGCTTGCTGGCGCTGCGCGAGCCAGGCGGTGGATGCCGCGCCGTCAACCAGCAGGCGCGGCGAGCAGGGCACCGGCAGGCAGGTGGCGCACAGCGCCTGGACCTGTTCGGCGGCAAGCGCCGACATGCTGCCAATGACGGCGAGCCGGCCAGTGGTTGCCGGTGCCGTCGCGCCGGCCGCGCGGGTGCTGTCGGGGTTTGTTTTCGCGGGCGGCATCGCCACGTGCGCGGCCAGTTGCCGCGCGAGCCCGGCGGAGCCAGCGGCCAGCACGGGCCCGGGCCGGGACGCGATCAGCGTGGCCAGCAACGCGAGATCGTCGTCGGTTTGCGCATCGCACACGAGGGCGTCGCACGCGTGATCCAGGCCAAGCGGTGCGGCACCGGCGTTGCCCAGTGCCCGCAAAGCCGGCAGCGTCAGCACGCTGACCCGCAGGCCGGCCGTGCGGAGCAGCGTCGGCAGGTGATCGCTGGCAAGGCCCAGCGTGGACCACAGCCTGGTGCCCGACAGCGGCCTGCCATCCAGGTAGGCCTGGCCCTCGCGCAGCGTGCGGCCCTGCGCCGGAAACGCCGGGCAGACCCAGATCGGGCCAGCAGCCCCAACGGCGTCGCGCGCCGCTACCAGCTCGGCGCCGATATGGCCGCGCAGCGTGGAATCGAGCTTGTGGAAATGCAGGCAGTCCATTGCCGCTGCGCTATCCAGCGCGCGCGGGCCGAAGCCATCGGCAAAGGCCTGGGCGAACACCTGCGCGGCCTCGGCGGCGGGGCGTGCCCGCGAGTGGGCATCGAGCGCCTGGATCCGCCCGTCCCATGCCGCGCAAGCTGCACCGGCAGCCGCATCTTGCGCGCGCATCCGCACCTCGCCGCTGCCATTGCCGGCGAACGCCGCCACGCTGTCGCACGCGCCAGAAAGATCGTCGGCAACGATGCGCACGGCGGCGAACCTTGGTGGGGGCACGGCTGTTGGCATGAGTATGAGCTTGATGAATCAAGGGGAAGGCATGGGGATGGCGTCTCCTGCGCCCCTGCCTGTCTCGCTTGCTGGCTTGCCGTATCCCGGTGAAATATGATTTTTAGAGCACTCCGTCGTGCTGTTTCCGTGCGGCAAACTCAGCATGCGGTCGATATTACACGCCGAATCAAAAAAATGCATGCAATTATTTGGTTTGGCATTCAACTGGCGAAAAATGCGCAGACATTGGCCTTTGCTGCATAATGCTCTCGCCAGTCCGGTCCAACCGCCCGCAAAGGGCAACGATGCCGGGTCTTCTTCCCACCAGAAATGTCGATTGCAGAGATGTCACAGGAATTGCCCGCGCTCCCGCCGGACCAGGACGACCAGCCGCTTTCGCAACGGGTCTACCAGGCCATGTTGTCGGCCATCATCAGCGGGCAGCTAAAGCCGGGGGAGGTGGTCAACGAAATCCGGCTCGCGCAGGAGCTCGGCGTCAGCCGCACGCCGGTACACACGGCGATTCGCGAACTGGTCAAGGATGGGCTTATCACCCAGGAGGCGAACCGGCGCCCGGTGGTGGCGCGCTTCTCGCGCGAAGATATCCGCGAGGTGTTCGATATGCGCAAGCTGCTGGAGAGCGAGGCGGCTCGCATCGCCGCCGCGCAGCTGGACCGCGTCACGCTCAAGGCGCTGTCCGACGCGGCCGACGCCATGGATGCCGGCGCTGCCGCCAGCGTGGACGATGCCGAGGCACTGGTGCGCTGGGCCGATTTCGACGACAACTTCCACCTGGCCATCGCAGACGCCTGCGGCAGCAAGCGCCTGCGCGAGGACATCCTGCGCTACCGCCTGCTGCACCATGGCCTCAACCAGCTGCGCATGCGTGCCGAGCTGATTCCGCAGGCGCTGGCCGAGCACCGCAAGATCCTCGACGCACTGGCCGCGCGCGATGGCGACGCCGCCAGCCGCGCCATGCAGGAGCACCTGCATGAGTGGCAGGCGTATTACATGCAGCGGTTTCCGCTGTAGGGCCTTGTCAACGGCCGCCCGAACGTAGCCGGAGCAGCGCCAGCAGCGCCACCATCGACAGCGCGCCGGACAAGCAGAGGGCGGCGCCCGGCCCATATTGCGTAAGGACGAGGGCAAAAGCGATGGGCGCGAACGCCTGCGCCGTCCTGCCAAACACCGCAAGCCTTCCCGTCACCGCGCCATACCCGCTTGCCCCGAACAGTGCCAATGGCAGGACGCCGCGCGCGACCGAGATCATGCCGTTGCCCGCGCCATGCAGCACGGAAAAGAGCGACCCCAATCCGGACGCCATGCCAAACAAGCCGAGAGAAATGCAGGCCACCGGATGCAGTGCTGTGGCAAAGCGGGCGGTCGTGAGCGGGTGAATCTTCAGGCGCTGGGTGAGCCCGAACTCCACCAGCCGGGCGACGACCTGCGCGGGGCCGAGCAGGACGCCGGCAAACACCGCCTGCCCGAATGTCGCCCCCTTGGCGAGCAGCAGTGCGGGCAGGTGCACGGCCATCGCCGATGTCACGAATGCGGTTGCGCTGGAAAAGATGCAAAGCAGGCCGAGTTCACGCGCGCGGCTGCCCGGCGGCATTGCCGCGTTCGCGCTCGCATTCGGGTGCGCGGCGGGCTTGATTGGCGGCTCGGCGCGCCCAGGCGGGACGAGCCGCCAATACACCGGCGCCGCAATCAGCAGATGGGCCACGGCCCACGCCTGGCAGCAGGACCGCCAGCCCCAGTGCTCGATCACCCACGTCGAAGCCGGCCACCCGACGGTGCTGGCGAAGCCGCCGACCAGGCTCACGCCGACGATCAGGCGGCTGGCGGCCTTCGCCTGCTGCGCAACCAGCGCCGCGAAGATGGCGTCGTAGAGGCCCATCGCCATGCCCAGTCCCATCACGCACCATGCGGTATACAGCGCGATGCCGCCGCTGGCCTGCGACAGCAACAGCAGGCCAGCGGCGAGCACGAAATTCGACGATAGCAAGACCCGCCTGCCGCCGTTGCGGTCGATGTACCGTCCGATAGCCGGGCCCGCGCATGCCATCGCCACCAGTGCGAGCGAGAAGGCCCCGAAAAACATCCCTGGCGACAAGCCGAGGTCCTTGCTGGCTGGCGTGGCGATCACCGCGGGGAGATAGGTCGAGGAGCCCCAGCCTACGATCTGTGCGGTGCCCAATGCCAGCACGCGCGCCGCATTGTTCTCGCCTCTGGCACCGGTCTGCTCCGTCTGAAGAGGCGCGCTCACCAGCGGCTTGAGCCGGATGCGGCTTTGCTATTAGAAAAAACGTTGAGGGTGGACATTTGAATATCGGCGGGTGCCACTGTGAGAAACAGAGGATTCCAGGCAGAATACGGCTCGGCCCGAGCCGAGGAAAGCGATATTTCCTGGCATCTCCGTTAGAAAAAGTGACAACATGCCGGCACAACTCCCGCCCTTGAAAGCGCTGAAGGTCTTTGAAGCGGCGGCCCGCGCGAGGAGCTTGACGCTGGCCGCGGCAGAGCTGCACATCACGCATAGCGCAGTCAGCCAGCAGATTCGGCTGCTGGAAACCCATTTTGGCCGTCCCTTGTTCGTGCGCAGTGCGCGCGGTGTCGAGCCAACCGAGGCCGCGCTGCTGTTCTACGCCGAGGTCAAGGCAAGCCTGGACCGCATCGCGCTTGCGGCCGAGCAGTTCACGCGTACCGGCGAGCAGCGCATCGTGCGCGTCAACACCACGCCGTCCATCGCCATGCGGTGGCTGATCCCGCGCCTGTCCTCATTCCAGATCGAAAACCCCCGCATAGAAATCCGCGTGACCACTTCCGCCAGCGACGGCATCGATGACCTGAGGGAGCCGTTCGACGTGATCATCCGGCGCGCGCCGATGTCGCGCGCCGGCCATGAATGCATCCGCTTTCTCGATGATGTATCGGCCCCGCTCGCCTCGCCGCGCTACCTGGCGCAGCATCCGGTGGCGGCGCCCGAGGATTGCCTGCATGCCTCGCTGCTGCACCTGAGCAGCCGGCGCGACGCATGGGCACGCTGGCTCGCGGCGGCAGGCGTGGTACCGCCATCGCCGCCGGGCGAGCACTTCTACCAGCATTTCTTTCTCAGCCTGCAGGCCGCCACCGCCGATCTCGGGATCGCAATGGGCTCGCTGGCACTCGTGGACGAAGACCTCGCCACGGGCCGCTTGTGCCAGTTGTTCCCGGACGTGGTGCTGCGCGACCAGGGCTTCCATATGCTGCTTCGTGTGGACCGCGAAGCGGCAAGCGCGTTGAGTGTATTTAGCGGATGGCTGGCCCGGGAGGGTGTGCGCGCGTCCTCTGGCCTGCGGGCGCGGATCGCGCGATGAACCGACCCCGTCCGTCTTCCCGCATGCCATAAATAGCAGGGCTTACTCCCCCAGCGCGATGCCGTCCTTGCGTTTGTCCGATGCGCCAAGCAGGTCGCCGCACGCACTGCGCATGACGATCTGGGCGCCGCCGAAATCGCTGCGCCCGCCCAGTTCGCCAAGGCCGGCGGGATCGCTGTAGCCTGCATCGCGCAGGGCTTGCACGATGGCCGGCGGCATGCCGGCTTCGATGGCCAGGGCGGTGTCGGATTCCAGCCGCCAGCGCGGGGCATCCAGCGCGGCTTGCAGGGGTTGCTGCCACGCCGCCAGCCTTACCAGCAACTGCAGCTGACCTTGCGGCTGCATCAGCCCGCCCACCACGCCGAAGCCCGCGTGGAAGCGCCCGCCGCGCAGGGCCGCGCCTGGTACCACGGTGTGATACGGGCGCTTGGCCGCAGCGGGGCTGTTGATATGGCCCGGCCCGGCAAAGCCGAAGCCGCGGTTCTGCAGCACGAAGCCGCAGCCGGGCACGGCGATGCCCGAGCCGAAGCGCTTGAAGATGCTGGTCATCAGCGTGACCGCCAGGCCGTCGCGGTCCACCACCACGGTGCATACGGTGTTGCCGGCCGGGTCTGCCACGGTTTCCTTGGCGTACTGCATGGCGCGGCCCATGGCCCGCACCGTGCGCAGCACGGCTGCGGGATCGTCCTCGGACAGCATGGCAGGATCGAGTTCGCCGAGTTCGTCCAGCGCGTGCAGGATGGCCACGCCGTGCGTATTGGGCGGGCATTCCAGCACCGTCAGTCCGCGGAAATCCGTGGATACGGGCGTGCAGAAATCGCCCCGGTGGGCGGCGAAGTCGGCGGCAGCCAGCGCGCCGCCGGCGATGCGGCTCGCCATTTCGGCGGCCTGGGCGGGCTGGCCGAGGTAGTACGCATCGGCACCCTCGGCGGCGATGGCGGACAGCGTGGCGGCCAGCTCCGGATTGCTGAAGGTCTCGCCGGCCGCAGGTGGGCGGCCGGCGCGATAGAGCGCGGCGCAGACCGGGTCATGGTGCAGCACGCGGTCGAACAGCGCCCATTCCCGCGCGGCTACCGGCGCGACCGCAAAGCCGTCGCGCGCTAGCGCAATGGCGGGCGCGAACAGCCGTTTCCATTTCAGCCGGCCGTAGCGGCGGTGCAGGTCCTCCCAGCCACGTACCGCGCCGGGCGTGGTCAGCGAGAGGGCGTGGCGCTCGGGAATGCGCTGCCCGGGCAGGGCCGCCAGCGCATGCATGGGGAACGCGGCCGGCGCGCGCCCGGTGCCGTTGTAGCTGACCGCGTGGCCGTCGGGCTCGACGATCATGGCCAGCATGTCGCCGCCGATGCCCGTTGCCATCGGCTCTACCACGCCCAGGATGGCATCGGCCGCGAGCGCCGCGTCAATGGCGCTGCCACCTTCACGCAGCACCTGCAGCGCGGCCTCGGCAGCGAGCGGGTGGCCGGTGGCGACCATGCAGTGCGGCGCGCGCACGCCCTCGGCGGTGTTGGCACGGCTGGCGCAAGCTGTGGTTGTCATGCGTGGCGCTCCAGGAGAGTCAGATCAATCGGGGTTGACACAATGCCGTGCGTGAGCGGCAACGCAGCGCCGCAAGACTACCGCGCACGCCGTCGATGCCGCCAAGCTTGCCGGTCAGCGCCGAAGCGGCGCCGTAGCAGGCGTGGCGCCGCGGACCTATTCGGCCGCCGTTCCGGCCACTGTCCCGGCGGCCGGAACGGCGGCCTTGGCCGGGCTCGCCTGGGCTTCCCAGGACACGGCGATGTTGCCGGTGACGAAGGTCTGGCAGGCCATGCGGTAGCCCTCGCCAAATTGCGCCTCCGACAGGTGCTTGCGCTCTTTTGGCTTGATGGCGTCGGTGAACTCGAGCCCGCGCTCGATCTTGCACTTGCAGGTGCCGCACAGGCCGCCGCCGCACTTGAAGGGGATGCCGCCTTTCTCGCGCAGGGAAACGCGCAGCAGGTTGCTGTTCACGGGGGCGCTGACGACCTTGCCGTCGTTGCTGACAAAGGTGATTTCAATCATGGAAACGGTCCGATGGCATGAGGGGGCTGCCCGGCGCTGTGCCGGTCATACTCGGTGGATTCAGTCGGTCGCTCGCCAGTCACGCGCATGGACATCACGCTTGACCAGCGTGATGTCCATGCTGCCGAAGGTGGCCAGGCGCGTGAGCTCGTCGCGTGCGCCCTGCAGCGTGTCGAACTGCTCGAGAAACTTGGAGGGCACGTAGTTGATGCTGGGGGCCGGGCGGCTCGCGGCATCGACGTCTTCGCCGAACTCCTCCACAACCTTCACCTTCACCGGGTGCGCTATTTCGGCGATGACGAAGTGCGCCGTCCTGCGGCCATAGAAGAGATAGTCGTAAGCCTCGACGGCCACCAGCCCTTCTACCAGTTCGGTGCGAAACTGCCCCGGCTTGCTGCTGAGTATTACGTACATGACTGCGCTGCCTGGTGGATGCTGATGGATTACTGCGCGTTGCCCGGGACGCTGGCTTGCAGGACATTGGCCCCACCGCTGGCGGTGGCTGCGCCTTGCACTGGCAGTTCGTCCTGGATCAGCTCGATGTCATGCTCCAGCCAGATCTGGCAGGTCAGACGATAGCCTTGCTCCAGCCGTTCTCCGAGCTGCTTCTTTTCCTTCCAGTTCGGCGGCGGCAGGTGCTCGGCGCCGGCGATCACGCGGCACGCGCATTTGGAGCACTTGCCCATGCCGCACTCGTAGCGCAGGTTCGGATACGGAAACTGCTTGATCCCGGCGCGCACCACCAGGTTGGTGCTGGGCTTGACCTCGTCCTCGAAGGTCTGGCCGTTCTTGTGAAATACAACTTTAGGCATACAACGTTTCCGCAAGCGGTCTGGTCTGTCAGGGGCGGCCGGGCGGATGCGCACCGGCCGCGCGTCATCGCGCGATCTGGCGGCTGCTTCAGGCAGCCATGTCCAGTTCAGGCAGGGGGATTTCCTGCGCGACATAGTCGTGATAGAGGGCGGTGGTGTAGAGCAGGCGCATCTGGGCACCGATCTCGCAGATCTTGAGGCAGCGCTGCTGCAGCTCCGGGGTGTTGGCGTGTTCCA
>NZ_JBFTOQ010000031.1:0-86208 GCF_056398045.1 Cupriavidus sp. 05L411
ATGGCTGGACATTCATCCAGCAAAAAGCAAACTGCGACTCGGGCCGGTATTCTGGCCTTCATCACAACATCTGGACTCCCCCCACCTTACGGCCAGGTTCGTCAAAGCAAGAAATGGTTGAGATTGACGGGTCAGCCTGAGCCTTCCCGCGTCCCAACAAAGGTCGATGCTCCTAACGTTGGAGCTACCCGGACACGAAGTGCGTGTCGCACGGATCGCCGCATTATAGCAAGCAGGGCGCGGCATCCCGCCCCATCCGGCGCCGGGATGCCCGGCCGCGCGGAATCATTTATGCTCTGCCCGGTCTGAATGCTGTCGCGCGGGACGCGTGGCCAGCGCGGACGGCACATTCCTGCCGTCGCGGCGCCAGCTATGACTAATGCGCCACTTATCTTCCCTCGGTTATCCATGCAACGACGCAATTTCCTTGGCGCCGGCGCGGCAGCACTGCTGGCCGCCTGCTCCTTTGGCCCCAAGCCGGGCACCCTCACCGCCACGCCGGAAACACCGGTGCTGCCGTCCCTGGTGCCCGTGGTGCCGCCTCGCCCCATGCGGATCGGCCTCGCACTTGGCGGCGGCGCCGCGCGCGGCTTCGCCCATATCGGCGTGATCAAGGCGCTGGAGGCACAAGGCATCCACCCGGACCTCGTCACCGGCACCAGCGCGGGCGCGGTGGTCGCAGCGCTCTACGCCTCGGGCATGAGCGGCTTCCAGCTCAACAAGCTGGCGCTGACGATGGACGAAGCCGCCATCGCCGACTGGGCCCTGCCCTTCGGCACCCGTTTCGGCGGCTGGCTCAAGGGCGAAGCGCTGCAGAACTATGTGAACAAGCTGATCGCCAATCGCCCCATCGAGTCCATGAAACTGCCGCTGGGCATCGTCGCCACCGATCTAAAGACCGGCCAGGGCATCCTGTTCCGGCGCGGCAACACGGGCCAGGCGGTGCGCGCGTCAAGTAGCGTACCGGGGGTGTTCCAGCCGGTCTCGATCCAGGGACACGACTATGTGGACGGCGGCCTGGTCGAGCCCGTGCCGGTGGACTCTGCGCGCACCATGGGCGCGGACTTCGTGATTGCCGTGAATATCTCCGCCGAGCCTTCCAGCCAGAAGAGCAATGGCCAGAGCGGGGTATTGCTGCAGACCACCGCCATCATGGGGCAGTCGATCAGCAAGATGGCGCTGGCGCGGGCCGACATTGTGATCCGCCCCGATCTGCCGGACATGAGCGGCAGCGACTTCAACTCGCGCAACCGCGCCATCCTGGCCGGCGAGCAAGCCGCCGCCGCCGTGATGGCGAGCCTGCGCGACAAGCTCGCCCAGGCACGGCTGCGGCCCGCCGGCACGGTAGCCGCGCAGTAAGCGGCAGGCAGCACAAACGAAAAAAGGACTGCGTAGCAGTCCTTTTTTCCTTGACTGGCGCGGACCGCGTCCGCGCGCCGATCAGCCGCCGTAGAGCGGACGGTTGACTGCATTCGGATCGAAACGCTTCAGGGTCTCGACCATATTGCCAAGGTTGTTGGCGCTGCCGCTGTCCTGCGGCGCGTCGTCGATGCGGCGCGCACCGTTATAGCGCGTCACCCAATAGGAGGCACGCATGTCGTCGACGCGGATCTTGCTGCCGGTGGACGGTGCGTGCACGAACTTGTTGTCGCCAATATAGATGCCAACGTGCGAGAAGGTGTGGCGCATGGTGTTGAAGAACACCAGGTCGCCGGGGCGCAGGTCGTTGGATGCCACAGTGGTGCCGACCTGGCTCATCTCGACCGAGCGGCGCGGCAGCACGAAGCCAAAGGTGTCATTGAACACGTAGCGAACGAAGCCGCTGCAGTCCAGGCCCGATTCGGGGCTGTTGCCACCGAAGCGGTAGCGCACGCCAATCAGCCCGAGGGCATTCATGACCAGGTCGCCAGCCTTGCTGGCCACATGGCTGGTGGAATTCATGACCGAAGAGAGCAAGCCGCGCTTGCCTTCCGGATGTGGGTCTGCACTCAGCTCGGTACGTGCATCGATGCGGGCGTCGGGATCCTTGAACACCGTATCAGCCAGCACTCCATTCGATAGAGTGGCACCGCAGGCAATGGCAATTCCTACGGCGCCGCGCGCCAGGGAATGAAGCATTCGCTGCATTGGTTCTCCTGATGAATCGTTCTTGACCGGCCCCGGGAAAACCCACCGGGCGGGCTTGAAATCAATGGGATGACTCGCACGCAAAAAGCGGACCAAGTGATGCAAACCACTCGCCACACGCATAAGCGACGCGCGAACCACCCCCGAAAATAGTTCTCGCCGGATGGTATAAGGTTGTCATCCACATGTCAAAGTTCGTTACAAAATTCAAATAAAACGCTTTGCAATCAAGGCTATACAACGAAAGTCGCAGATGCTTTCTCGGTTTGATTATGTCAACCGCGAGTCAATCGGGTGACACCCTGAGTGCGTCTGCACCAATTTGCGGCGACGTCGGATCGCTCGCACCAATTTCGGCCGCGATCATCAGCTTGCGGGTGTATGCGTGCTGCGGAGCACCCAGGACGGTCTCGGTATCGCCCGCCTCGACCACCTCGCCGGACTTCATTACGATGACGCGGTGCGCCATGGCGCGGATCACCGCGAGGTCGTGGCTAATGAAGAGATAGCTCAGGTTGTACTTGCGCTGCAACTGCGTCAGGAGCGCTAGTACCTGCTGCTGAATGGACACATCGAGCGCCGAGGTGGGTTCGTCGAGCACCAGCACCTGCGGCTTGAGGATCAGCACGCGCGCGATGGCAACGCGCTGGCGCTGGCCGCCGGAGAACTCGTGCGGATACCGCCCCAGGGCGGTGCGGTCCATGCCAACCTCTCGCAGCGCCTCGGTGACGCGCTGGCGCATGGCGTCACGCGACAAGCCAGGCTGGTGCAGGGCGAGGCCCTCCCCCACGATCTGCTCGATGGTCATGCGCGGCGACAACGAGCCGAACGGGTCCTGGAACACCACCTGCAGGCGCGAGCGCAGGGTGCTGCGCTCGCGCCGGGAGACCTCGTCCAGGCTCTTGCCCAGGAACTGGATATCCCCGGCGCTGCGGCGCTGCAAGTTCAGCACGGCATGGGCCAACGTGGTCTTGCCGGAGCCCGACTCGCCCACGATGCCGACGGTCTCGCCCTCGCGCAGCGCGAAATTCACGTCCTTGACGGCGGCAAACTGGTCGCGGCCAAACCATCCGGCCAGGCCGCGGCGCTTGCGCGCATAGTTCACGCACAAGCCGCGCGCCTCCAGCAACACGGGGGCTAGCGGCACCAGCGGCAGCACCTCGCGCCGCGGCCGGCTGTCGATCAGCTTGCGGGTATAGGGATGCTGGGGCGCTGCAAATACCGAGGCAGTCTCGCCAACCTCGACCAGCACGCCCTTCTCCATCACCCCCACTCGCTGGGCGAAGGCCCGGACCAGGTTGAGGTCGTGCGTGATCAACATCACGGCCATGCCGAATTCCGCCTGCAGGTCGCGCAGCAACTCCAGGATCTGCACCCGGATGGTGACGTCCAGCGCCGTGGTGGGCTCGTCGGCCAGCAGCAGCTTGGGCCGGCAGGCAAGCGCCATGGCGATCATGGCGCGCTGGCGCTGGCCACCCGAAAGCTGATGGGGAAAGCTGTCGAAACGGTGCGCCGCGTCGCTGATGCCCGTACGCTCAAGCAGCGCGATGGCGCGCTCGCGCGCCGCGCGGCGGTCCAGGCCCTCATGCAGCGCCAGCGTCTCCACGATCTGGTTGCCGATCGTGTAGAGCGGGTTGAGCGCGGTCATCGGCTCCTGGAAGATCATGGCGATGTCAGCGCCGCGGATGCCACGCATCTCGCGCTCCGACACCTTGAGCAGGTCGCGCCCCTCGAAGCGCACCGAGCCCTGGTAGCGCGCATCGTCCACCAGGCGCAGCATGGCCAGCGCCGTGACAGTCTTGCCCGAGCCCGACTCGCCCACCAGCGCGAAGCGCTCGCCGGCGCGCAGGTCGAAGCTGACATCGCGCACCGCCCGGGTGGCATCCTCGCCATGACCGAAGGTGACTGACAAGCGTTCAATGCACATCAGCGGGCCGCCGGCATCCCCCTTTGCTTGCGCGGGTTGCGTTGGGTCGTTGGCGCTGGCTTGCGTGGCCAGTATGGCCGGTGTGGCTTGTTGCATTGCGCTCATGACGCCGCCTCGGCCGCGGGAGAACCCTCTGGCGCCTTCGGCTCAACACGGCCTCGCAGCTGGGCCAGGCCCAGGCGCGTATCGAAGGCGTCGCGCAGCGCGTCGCCCATGAACGTCAGCAGCAGCAGCGTCACCACTAGTACGGCAAAGGTCGACAAGGAAATCCACCAGGCATCGAGGTTGGCCTTGCCTTGCGCCAGCAGCTCGCCCAGGCTCGGCGTGGTGGGTGGCACGCCAAGGCCGAGGAAGTCGAGGCTGGTCAGGGCCAGGATGGCCGCACTCATGCGAAATGGCAGGAAGGTGATGACCGGTGTCAGGCTGTTGGGCAGGATATGGCGCCACATGATCTGTACATTGGACAGTCCCAGCGCCCTCGCCGCCTTGACGTAATCGAGCGAGCGGTTGCGATAGAACTCAGCGCGCACGTAGTCGGACAAACCCATCCAGCCGAACAGCGAAAGCAGGATAATCAGCAGCGCCAGGCTCGGCGTGAAGATGGACGCGAAGATGATCAGCAGGTAGAGCTCGGGCATCGAGCTCCAGATTTCGATGGCGCGCTGCGAGATCAGGTCGAAGCGCCCGCCGAAGAAACCCATCAGCGCGCCCGTCAAGGTGCCAATCACCACGCCGATCAACGTCAGCGCCAGGCTGAACAGCACCGAGACGCGAAACCCATAGAGCAGCCGCGCCAGCACATCGCGCCCGCGGTCATCGGTGCCCAGCCAGTTCTCCGCAGAAGGCGGCGCCGGGTTTGGCTCCTTGGAGAAATAGTTGATCGAGTCGTACGAGTACCGGTTGGGCGGGAAGATGGCGAAATTGCCGTTGCTGGTGATGCGGTCGCGGATAAACGGATCGAGATAGTCAGCCTTGGTGGGGAAATCCCCATCGAAGGTGCTCTCGGCGTAGGTCTTGACGATGGGGAAATACCACTCGCCCTTGTACTTCACCACCAGCGGCCGGTCGCTGGACAAGGTCTCGGCGACCATGCTCAGCAGGAAAATGGCGACGAAGAGGATCAGGCTCCAGTAGCCCAGGCGATTGCGGCGAAAGCGCTGCCAGGCGCGCTGGCGCGGCGACAGGGAATGCGGCAGCCCGTTGGGGAGCGTGCGCGAGCTGAATTTCATCGGTGCACCGCCTCGAAGTGGATGCGCGGGTCGACCATCACATAGCAAACGTCAGAGATCAGCCGCGTCACCAGGCCGATCAAGGTGAACAGGTAGAGCGTGCCCAGCACAACAGGATAATCCCGCCGCAGCACCGCCTCGTAGGACAGCAGGCCAAGTCCGTCGAGCGAAAACAGGGTTTCGATCAGCAGGGAGCCGGTGAAGAAAGCGCCGATGAAGGCCGCCGGGAAACCGGTCACGAGCGGAATCAGCGCGTTACGGAAGACGTGTTTCCAGAGCACGCGCCGCTCCGCCAGCCCCTTGGCGCGGGCGGTCAGAACGTACTGCTTGCGGATTTCTTCCAGGAACGCGTTCTTGGTCAGCATGGTGACGACCGCGAAGCTGCCCACCACCGAGGCGGTGATCGGCAGCACGAGGTGCCACAGGTAATCCATCACCTTGCCCATCAGCGTGAGCTGGTCCCAGTTGTCCGACGTGAGGCCGCGCAAGGGGAACCACTGCACGAAGGTGCCGCCTCCGAACAGCACCAGCAGCAACACGCCCAGCACGAAGCCAGGTATGGCATAGCCCACCAGCACCACCATGCTGGTCACGACATCGAAGCGGCTGCCCGCCCGAATCGCCTTGGATATGCCGAGCGGCACCGATATCAGGTAGGTCAGGAAAAAGGTCCATAACCCCAGGCTGACCGAGACCGGCATCTTCGACTTCACCAGCTCCCACACGCTGCGGTGCTGAAAATAGCTCTGCCCCAGGTCAAACTGGGCAAAGCGCTTGAGCATCATGAAATAGCGCTCCAGCGGCGGCTTGTCGAAGCCGTACAAGGCCTGAATCTCCTTGATCTTGTCGGGGTCCACGCCGCGCCGGCCGCGATACTCCGCGCCGCCGCCGCTGGCCTCCCCGCCACCGCCGCCCCGCCCCTTGAGCTCCAGCATCATTTGTTCGACCGGGCCTCCCGGCACGAACTGGATCACCGCGAACGTCAGCGTAATGACGCCGAGCAGGGTCGGGATCATCAACAGTACGCGCTTGAGCAGATAGGCGAGCATCTTGTTTCCTTGTCGCGCTTATTGAGCGGCCGGCCTGGCATCGGCACGCCACCAGTTGCTCAGTATCCAGCCTTCCGCCGTGTAGTAGTACGGCAGGCGCTGCGGATAGACCAGCTCTTTTCGGTATGCCACCCGATGCGACGCGCTATACCAGTTGGGCACAATGTAGTAGCCATGCATCAGCACGCGGTCCAGCGCGCGCCCGGCATTGACCAGTTCTTCGCGAGTATGGGCGTGCAGGACATTGTCCACCAAGCGGTCGATCGCCGGCGATTTCAGGCCAAACAGATTGTCGGAGCCGGGCGTGCCCGCCGCCTCGCTGTTGAAGCGGTCGCGCAGCTCGTTGCCCGGGCTCTGCGAATCCGGGAAACGGATCGACACCATGTCAAAGTCGAAGTCTTCCAGCCGCTTCTGGTACAGCGCGAAATCGGTGGTGCGCTGGTTCACCTCGATCCCCAGCTTCTCCAGGTTGCGCACGTAGGTGGTGATGACGCGGCTCATGGCCCCGCCGTCGTCCAGGAACTCGAAGACAAAGGGCTCGCCCTTGGCATTGCGCAGCGCACCATCCGCGTAGGTCCAGCCGGCCTGGGCCAGCAGCCGGCGCGCATCGCGCAGGTTGTCGCGCAGCGAACGCGGCGGATTGGTGGTGGGCATCGCCACGATGGGGCCAAATACCTCGGGCGCCAGCTGCGCGCGCAGCGGCTCCAGCAGTTCCAGCTCGCCGGGGCCGGGACGGCCGTCGAACGTGGCGCTGGCGGCCAGCTCACTATTGGAGAACCAGCTGTCGAGGCGGCGATACGCGCCATAGAACAGCTGGCGATTGAGCCACTCGAAATCCAGCGCCAGGATCAGGGCCTGCCGCACCCGCACGTCCTGGAACATCGGCTTGCGCATGTTCATGACGAAGCCTTGCATGCCGGCTCCGTTGCGGTGCGGAAAATCGGTCTTGAGCAGTTCGCCATTGGAAAAGCGCTTGCCCTCGTAGCTCTTGGCCCAGCTCTTGGCCTTGTATTCGACGATGGCATCGAACTCGCCAGCCTTGAAGGCTTCTAGCTTGGCGGTCTCGTCCTTGTACAGGCGATAGACCACCCGGTCGAAGTTGAACGTGCCGCGGCGCACCGCCAGGTCCTTGCCCCAGTACGACGGATCGCGCTTGAAGGTGATGCCGCGCCCGGCATCGTAACGCTCGATCAAGTAGGGCCCGCTGGCCACCGGATCCTCGAAGGTCAGCTTGTCAAACGGCACCGTGGCGGTCCACTTCTTGGAGAATACCGGCAAGGAGCCAACGATCAGCGGCAGCTCGATGTTGCGCTGCCTGAAATCGAACCGCACCGTGCGCGAATCCACCACCGTGACGGCCTTCACGTCGGTGCACATGCTGCGGTAGCCAGGGCTGGATGCCTTGCTCATCAGCATGTCGTAGGAATACTTGACGTCGCCCGCCAGCACCGGATCGCCGTTGCTGAAGCGCGCCTGCGGCCGGATGTGGAAGGTAACGGACAGTTCGTCCGGTGCCACAGTCACGTCATCCGCCAGCAAGCCATAGGCGCTAGCGGTTTCATCGCTGCTGGCAATCAACAGCGACTCGAACATCAGCGTGTTCACGCCCGGGGCGGAGGTACCCTTGAGCGTGAACGGGTTGAACTTGTCGAAGCTGGTGCGGCGGTCCGGGTTGGCGAGCGTCAGCGTGCCGCCGCGTGGCGCGTCCGGGTTGGCGTAGTCGAAATGGGTGAAATCGGCGGGATACTTGAGGCCGCCATACTGTGCGAAGCCATGGGCGGCTCCGGCCGACAAGGGGAAACCCGCGGTACACAGGGCTACTAATCCACAGCCCAGCGCCGCAAATGTGCGGAAGCGCTGCCATGCCGCCTGAAGCGGTCTACGTGCGCGAATATGCATCCGGTTTGGGTCCTCCACCTGAATCGGATCGTCCGCAGCCTTCGGCGGCGCGGTCAAGTTATGAGACAATTTTACATGCGTTCGGCTGGCATCCAGCCATCCGGACATTCCAGTATGCGGCACCGCTGTTTTGCCGGTCGTCAGCCTGCTGCAAAGCAGCCGCCGCGCGGTGCGCGCCGCAGCCCGGACGCCGTTGCACGAAACGTGCCCGTCCACCTCGAACATTATTGGAGAAGTTATGGGATTTCTCGCAGGTAAGCGAATCCTGATCACCGGCTTGCTGTCCAATCGCTCGATCGCCTACGGCATCGCAACAGCCTGCAAGCGCGAAGGCGCCGAGCTCGCCTTCACCTATGTCGGCGAACGGTTCAAGGACCGCATCAACGACTTTGCCAAGGAATTCGACAGCAGCCTGGTATTCGAATGCGACGTTGGCAACGACGAACAGATTGCCGCCACCTTCGCCGGGCTCGGCCAGAGCTGGGACAAGCTCGATGGGCTGGTGCATTCGATCGGCTTCGCACCGCGCGAGGCCATCGCCGGCGACTTCCTGGAAGGCCTCTCGCGCGAGTCCTTCCGTGTGGCGCACGACATCTCCGCCTACAGCTTCCCCGCTCTGGCCAAGGCCGCCCTGCCCATGCTCTCTGACAAGGCCTCGCTGCTGACGCTGACCTACCTCGGCGCGGAACGCGTGGTCCCGAACTACAACACCATGGGCCTGGCCAAGGCATCGCTGGAAGCCAGCGTGCGCTACCTGGCCGCGTCGGTGGGCCCGCGCGGCATTCGTGCCAACGGCATTTCCGCCGGCCCGATCAAGACCCTGGCCGCTTCCGGCATCAAGGGCTTCGGCAAGCTGCTGGGCCACATCGAGGAGGCAGCGCCGCTGCGCCGCAATGTGACCATCGACGAGGTCGGCAACGTGGCCGCCTTCTTGCTGTCGGACCTGTCCAGCGGCGTGACCGGCGAGATCACCTACGTGGACGCCGGCTTCAATACGGTAGGCGCGAGCCTGCCCGAAGAAGCGTAATACCGGCGCGGCCGCCTCTCACGGCCGCCATCGCTGAAAAGGGGCGTGCGGCTTTGGCCGACGCCCCTTTTTCGTGCCTGCCCGGCAGCACAGCGTGCGCGCGGCCTATTCGGCGCCCTCCCCGGCCAGGCGGCCCGAGCGCAGATAGGCGACGATGGGCGCCCAGAACGCGTCCTGCCGCTCCGGCTGGATCGCCGCATCGTGCGGCAGCGCCGACAGCGCCACCAGCCGGCTGGGGCCACCGGCAGCGCGCTCCAGCCGCTCGGCATGCGCGAAGGGAATCACCTCGTCCGCGCGGCTGTGCACAAGCAGCAGCGGCAACATTGATTTTCGCAATTGATCCTCGTTGTCCCACGGCTCCGGAAGCAGCCTGGCTATCCACGCCGGCACCCGCCCGGTCACCACCGCCGCCTCGCGTGCGGACGTGAAGCCGGCGGCAATCACCAGGCCAGCGGGCGCCGGGCGCAAAGCGGAGATCACATCCAGCAGCACCCCGGAACCCAGCGAAAAGCCCATCACATAGCGCCGGCTAGCTCGCGGCGTCATGGCGAGGAACTGCCCATACGCGGCCAGGCCATCCTCATGCAGGTTGACCACGCCGGGCTTGCCGCCGCTAGCGCCATAGCCGCTGTAATCGAACACGCAGGACGAAATCCCGTCGCGGTAGAGCAGCGCCTGCGCGCTGGCCCAGTCCGACAAGTTTTCCTCGTCGCCGTGGTAGATCAACACGGCGGGCGCGTCACCGCCCTGCGCCAGGACGCAAGAGGCGCGCAGCATGCGCGCGCCGCTGGCAAACGCGAACTGGCGCGATGCGACGCCCAGGCGATCGGGCGTCATCGCGTCGGCCGCACCGGCCGGCTTGGGCTCGAACGCGTCCTCCTCGACCGCCAGGAACAAGGCATGGCGGGCAATGGCGGCCAACATCAGCAGGCACGCGCCACCGGCCAGCCAGTAACTGAGCCTCCTGCCAGCACCTGTGTTTAACTTCGCCATGGGAATCGCCTCGGGAAAGGCGCCGCGCCAGAAAACGCCACGGCAGCCCCGAGATCTTAGACCGGACTGGCGGCCATCGGCAGCGCCTTGCCTGAGTTCGCGATGCGATGGCGCCTCTGGGCGATGGAGAATGCCGGGGAATGCCGGGGAATGCGGGAGAAAATGGTCCGCCCTACACGATTCGAACGTGTGACCGCTCGCTTAGAAGGCGAGTGCTCTATCCAACTGAGCTAAGGGCGGACAGGAGGAACTACTGAAATGCAGAGGACTTGGCATGCTGCTGAGTGCTTAGCATGCGAAGCCCGGTATTCTACCTCAGCCCTGCAGCCGATCCTACCGTGTTGTCATGCGCTCTGGCACAGCCCGGCTCAGGATGCCTGTGAAACCCGCATTCGCGGCGTCGTCGCCATGCCGGCAAGCCGCTCAATGGGCTGCGTGGACACACAGTTGCGCCCCATGGTCTTGGCATCGTAGAGGGCATTGTCGGCGCGGCGCATGAGCGTATCCGCCCCCTCCCCCGGCAGCCGCTCTGCCATGCCGATGCTTACCGTGTAGGAAATCGCATCCGGCTCGGACGGGCACGGTGTGGTGCGCACCAGCGCACTCAAGCGCAGGCTGATCGCCCGGCCCTGGTCCAGCGCGGTGCCGGGCATCACGATGCCGAACTCTTCCCCACCCAGCCGACCGACGAAATCGTCCGCGCGCACTGACTTGCGCAGCAAGCCGCTGAAGTGGCGCAGCACGCTGTCGCCGGCCAGATGGCCATAGAGATCGTTGATGGCCTTGAAATGATCCAGGTCGATGAACGCCACGGTCAGCGGGCGTTGCTGGCGGTCCGCCTGCTTGCAGGCCTCTTCCAGCGCCTCCCAGTAGGGCCCGCGCGACAGGACGTCGGTCAGGTCGTCATAGCTGGCGCGGCGCTCCAGACGTCGGCGCAGGCTATCGTGGGCAAGCAGCGCGAAGCTCACGGCCAGGCTGACAATGCCAAAGGCATGCAGGACGGCAAAGGTCTCCCGGGGCGGGCGCTTTGCCAGCCAGGCAAGGCCAGCGGGCAGCAGCTTGAGGTCAATGGCTTGATAGAGGCCCATGGCCGCGCAAGCGAGCGCGATCAACCCGAGCGACAGCGCCGCCAGGCGGCCGGTGCCGCGCCTGGCGCGCACTTGCGGCGCCACCACGCGCAGCAACAACAGCGGAAGATAGGTATTGGCCAGGATAAAGACGAGCGCCGGCTCTGCCGGCGACACGCCCGCCCAATCGAAGTAAGCGGCGTTGGCCAGCACGGCAAGGTTCAGCAAGCAGAGCGCAACCGCACCCCCGCGCTTGCCGAAAAAGCGGCGCGTGCCATAGACCATCAAGGACAAAGCCGCCGTCATGACCAGATCCACCAGATTGAGCGTAAGCCATTCCGGCAGATAGTCCTGCGCAGCGAGCAAGACGGTGGCTGCGGTGACCAGCAACGCGCCGGCCACCCAAGAATTCAGACCGGCGCGGCCCATGCCGGGTGTGCGCTGCAAGACTGCGAACACCACCGCCATCTGCAACCCGAATAGGCCCGCGACCAGCACACTAACCTGCGACTGAAACATGATTTCCCCGTCCAACTTGGCAGGCAGCGTTCCGTCACGCCACCATGCGCCCCGGGGCCCGCGCGGACCCGAGGTTTTCGCCATTCTTTCTTTTTAAGCTTCTGACCGTCTTCATGCGCCCCGGCGGACAGGGGCTGGGCCTCGCGATCGTGGCGAGGGCACTCTTATTCTCATGTTCGGCGCCAGTCCCGCTAGCGGCACGGATTGCCTGTGCGCCTGACCGGGCGCGGGGCCTGGCCGCTGCGGTGTGCGGATTATGTCAGCGCTTGCGACCAAGTCAAGCGAACCTTTTATCCATCAAATCCTGCGGTGTTCCCCACATCGGCCGGCGCCTCGCTTGGCCGATGCAAAAGTAAATTTGACCCCGGCCCCGCCGCCGGGCTACAATCCACGGCTTCGGGGCGTAGCGCAGCCTGGTAGCGCATCTGATTTGGGATCAGAGGGTCGCATGTTCGAATCATGTCGCCCCGACCAGTATTTAGCAATAAGATCAAAGGCTTAGACCGTAAGGTCTAAGCCTTTTTTGTCGCCTGATTTTTTCCGGGCCAGTGCCGGCCACTGCGCCGGCCACCGCGGCCACCCACCTCACTGCACCGCGGCACCCAGTGGCAATGCCATAAATATGGGATCCCCTGCGCGCTTGAAACACAGACACTGACAGTGGGCGGCGGGTCCGCGAACCGCCCACACCACTTTTAAGCCCGCAACCCACCCGGCGGCGGGCTTTTTCTCTTGTTTTCGCGGCCATATCCGGGTATGACGACCACGCGCGTGCCACGCCTCAACTGCACACCCATGATATAATCGCGCGTTAGCCCGGGGTTTATGCAGCATGCCCTGTAACCGGGCGCCCTTGCCGAGAAATGCAGCCATCACACTGCAGCGCAGTATCCAGCGCAGTTCGGCAAGCCACCGGGAACATCTTGCCCGCTTCATTGCCCCCGCGCCTATCACGGTAGCACGGCCGCATTAGCTTGCGGCCGCAACCGGCAAGGCAATCGGCCGGGCCTGACGCGCCCCCCGGCGATTCCCTAACGTGGACTTTTTTGCACGCGCTTTTTTGCCGTGCCGGTCCGGGTCAGCTTGCCTCCCGCAACTTCAAGGCGCAACCAAGCAAGCCGGCGCTTGTCACTGCTGGCACCCGGACCTCACGAGCATGCAGGCATGCCAGCGCTCGCCTCACCGGATTTACCTAAATTCATGCAGCCCAAGGCTGCCGTAAAGGAAGAAGATTGGCTAAGGAAGAACTTATCGAATTTGGCGGTGTTGTCTCGGAAGCCCTGCCGGACAATCGTTACCGCGTGACGCTGGAAAACGGCGTGGAAATCTGGGCCTATGCCTCGGGCAAGATGCAGAAACACCGCATCCGCATTCTGGCTGGTGACCGCGTGACGCTGGAAATGTCGCCCTACGATCTGACCAAGGGCCGCATCAACTTCCGCCACAAAGTCTGATCTTCTTCCACACTCGCCCCCCCCGGCGAGCGTTGCGCTAGACCGCATTCCAGGGCACCGCATCGCGGCGGTCCCGCCCTGGGAAACATCTGGCCATTGCCACCTGCACGCATCGTGCATAAGTGGCGCCACTGAAACAATCATGATGGCTATTCCATCCTGATGCCTCAGGCCTGGAGCGCTGGTCGATGCGGATGGCTTGCCGGCCATCGCACCCCCTATCGCTTCACCCCAGGCTGCCCCAGCTTCCGCCATGTACGGCTCGCCACATGCGTGTCATTTGGCAGTGCCATGCTGCGTTCCCGCCCGGTGTTTGCCCGTCTTGCACGCACCTGCGCGCGTGATCATACTCGAAATATCCTCTTCCTTTTTCCCCTTTAGCCTGAGCACACCGCTCTCATGAACCTGATCCTGTGGCGTCATGCCGAAGCCGAGGAGTTGTCTGGCGCGCTTGGCTTTTCCCGCAATGCCGACCTGCAACGCCCCCTGACCAAACGCGGACATAAGCAGGCGGATGCCTCTGCCGCATGGCTGCGCAGCCATCTGCCTCCCGGCACGCGGGTGGTCTGCAGCCCGGCCCTGCGTACGCGCGAAACCGCCGCTGCCCTGCGCGAGAACGCAGAGGTGTTGCCCGAGCTTGCCCCGGGTACCGATGTCAGCGCGGTGCTGGCCGCGATCGACTGGCCCCAAGGCGCCGAGTACACCGTGCTGGTCGGGCACCAGCCTTGGCTTGGCCAACTTGCCAGCCTGCTGCTGGCGGGCTCGGAAATGAACTGGAGCGTGCGCAAGAGCGGCATCTGGTGGCTGTCGGGACGCACGCGCGAAAGTGAATCGCAGGTCGTGTTGCGCGCTGTCATCAATCCGGAATTTCTCTAGCATTTTTTGCGCCCCGCAACGATGCGGCCCGGCTTTCCGGGCCTCCGTCACTGAACCGTCACGACCGCTTCACGGCACTGTCACCTGCCCTCTCTACATTCGACCGCAACAGTTTCGTCACCGAAAGGACATACTGATGCGAGAGCTCCCGACGCCCACCCAGCCGTTGTTCGATTCCCTGCCCAGTGGCCTGTCAGGCCATTCGGCGCGGAGGCGTCTTCATCGCCAGCAACCTGCTGCACAAGCACATGAACAAGCGCATGACCAGCCTGCTTTCAGTGTGGCGTGGGCGCGCCACCAGGATGAAGTAGAAGAAGCGCAGCGCCTGCGCTACAAGGTCTTCGCCGAAGAAATGGGCGCCAGGCTGAACCCGTCGAGGCCGGAACTCGACGTGGATATGTTCGACGCCTATTGCGACCACTTGATCGTGCGCGATACGGCCACGCTCAAGGTGGTCGGCACCTACCGCGTGATGGCGCCCCACCAGGCCAAGCGCATCGGCTGCCTCTATGCCGAGTCGGAATTCGACTTGGTGCGCCTGGCTCACCTGAAGCCCAAGATGGTGGAACTGGGCCGCTCGTGCGTGCACCGCGACTACCGCTCGGGCAGCGTGATCATGGCGCTGTGGGGCGGCCTGGGCGAGTACCTGCAGCGCTGGGGCATCGAGTCGATGCTGGGATGCGCGAGCGTACCGATGAGCGATGGCGGCCACTATGCGGCCAGCCTGTACCGGGTCTTCGCCGAGCGCGCCCTGGCGCCGATCGAATATCACGCGTTCCCGCGCCTGCCTCTGCCGATCGACGAGCTCAATCAGACGCTGGACGTCGAGCCGCCGGCGCTGATCAAGGGTTACCTGCGGCTAGGCGCGCGAATCTGCGGCATGCCGGCGTGGGATCCCGACTTCAACGTGGCGGACTTCCTCACGCTGCTGCGCGTGAACGACATGAACCCCCGCTACGCGCGCCACTTCCTTGGCCTGAACCGCGACGCATGAGCCTGTGCGGGCGCTTGCCGCCTGCATTGGCCTGGCCCGCTGATCGAAACGGGGGCCGCCATCTGGCCGCCCCCGCGCTTTGCTTAGGCGTACACCACCTTGTAGCGCTTGCCGATGCGTTCCCACTCGTCGGCTTCTTGCGCCAGGCTGTATTCGACCAGCGGGTTGGCCTCGATCCAGGCCTTGGGCAAGCGCACCTCGAAACCTTCGTCCAGCGCATCCGAACGCTGGCCCACGGTGATCTCGGGCAGCGGCTCGTCGGCACGGCGCCGGCACAGCACGAACGCCAGGCGCAGGCTGAAGAGCATCCGCCAGTCGAGGAACTTGCCGCTGCCAGAAAGCTTGCCTAGCTTGCCGGCATGCCCGAGCAGCAGCGTTGCCAGCCGTGCCTGGTCGGTCTTCGAGAAGCCCGGCATATCGGCGTGCGTAGCGATGTACGCCGAGTGCTTGTGGTAGCCGCTGTGCGAGATGGTCATGCCGATCTCATGCAGCCCGCCGGCCCAGCCCAGCAGTGCCAGGTTGTCGTCGCGGCGCTCATTGCGCGGCTCGGGAAACTGAGCCAGCAAACCCAATGCGGCCTGGCGCACGCGCTGGGCTTGCGCGCGGTCGACGCCATAGCGGCGCATGAACTGATCCACGGTGATGGTACGCATGTCCTCGTGGTGCGTGCGGCCCAGCAGGTCGTACAGCACACCCAGGCGCAGCGCGCCGTCGGTGACGTCCATGCGATCGATGTCGAGCTCGGCGAACACGCCGAGCATGATCGACAGGCCACCTGGCAGCACGGGAATGCGGTCCGCCTTCAGGCCSACCAGCTTGACCCGGTTGGCGTTYTCCGCCTTGACCAGCGCGCGCTTGAGRCGYTCCAGMCCTTCRCGGGTGATGCCGTGCTCGGCCGGGTTGTCGTTCATGCCGTTGAGCTCGATCAGTTCGGCCAGCGCGCGCGCCGTACCGGACGAACCCACCGCCTGCTGCCAGCCGGCCGCCCGGTACTGGCGCACGAGCACCTGGATCTCCCTGCGCGCGGCCAGTTCCGCCTGCTTCATCGCGTAGTCATCGACGTTGCCGCTGGGGAAGAACTGGCGGCTGTGCGAGACGCAGCCGATGTAGAGGCTCTCCATCAGCTTGGACGTGTAGCCGCTGCCGATGATGAACTCGGTCGAGCCGCCACCGATATCGACCACCAGCCGGTTGCCCGCACAGGCCGGCGCATCGTGCGAGGCGCCCAGGTAGATCAACCGCGCTTCTTCGCGCCCGGCAATCACTTCGATCGGGAATCCAAGCGCGTGCTCGGCCTCGATCAGGAATTCCGACGCGTTCTTGGCTACCCGCAGCGTATTGGTTGCCACCGCCCGCACCTGGTCAGGGGAGAAATCGCGCAGTCGGTCGCCAAAACGCCGCAAGGCGTCGATGCCGCGACGGCGGGCAGGCTGGTCCAGGTACTTGTCCGGCGTCAGGCCCGCGGCCAGGCGCACCGGCTCGCGCAGCGCATCGACCTGGAATAGCTGGCTGGCCGGCCCGGATGCGGTCAGGCTCTCATCCACCCGCCCGATCATCAGGCGGAAGCTGTTTGAGCCCATGTCGACGGCGGCCAGCAAGCGAGGGGTTTGGTTCATCGCGGTAGGGGAATGTGGGTAAAAGCCGCAAGCCGCGGCATAAATAACGGTGTCGGGCAGTCAGGTTTGCCCAACCGTAGAAAATATGTCTTTATCATGTCTGCATCGTGACAAAATCACATTGTCATCAATTTGACATGATTCTATGAAAAAGTCGCCGCATTACCAAAAGAAGGTCATGCCTATGTCGACAAGCCCACCCGGCACGCTGCTCAACCGCGAAATGGGCATTCTGGAATTCAATACGAGAGTCATGGCACAGGCAGCTGACGCCAACGTGCCGCTGCTCGAACGTCTGAAATTCATCTGTATTGTTTCAAGTAATCTGGACGAGTTCTTCGAGATCCGCATGGCCGGCTTGAAGGAGCAGATGCGTGACAATCCTTCCGGCATCACGCCCGACGGCCTTTCCTTGCAGCAGGCATACCAGATTGTCACGGAGCGCGTGCAAAAGCTGGTGGCCATGCAGTATGACATGCTGCAAAACGTGATTTTCCCCCTGTTGGAGAAAGAAGGGGTGTTCTTTCACCTCGCCTCCACCTGGAACGAGGCGCAGCGCGAATGGGCCCGCAGCTTCTTCACGCGCGAACTCGGCCCGGTCCTGACGCCGATCGCGCTGGACCCGGCCCACCCCTTCCCGCGGGTGCTCAACAAGAGCCTGAATTTCGTCATTGAATTATCGGGCAAGGATGCCTTCGGCCGGGAGGCCGACCTGGCCATCGTGCAGGCGCCCCGCGCGCTGCCGCGCGTAGTCAGGATGCCCGAGGAACTCTCGGGCTATCCCTACGGATTTGTGCTGCTGTCGTCCTTCATGCAAGCCTTCGTGCATGAGCTGTTCCCCGCTATCAAGGTCAACGGCTGCTATCAGTTCCGCGTCACCCGCAACTCTGACCTGTTCGTGTCGGAGGACGATATCACGGACCTGCGCGAGGCACTGCAAGGCGAGCTGCCGACCCGCCACTTCGGCGACACCGTGCGCCTGGAAATCTCGTCAGACACCCCGCCGGCCATGGCGCGCCGCCTGCTGCTCGAATCCGGCCTGGGCGAGCAGGACGTGTACCGCGTGAGCGGCCCGGTCAACCTGGTGCGGCTGATGCAGATCCCCGACCTGGTCGACCGCCCTGCCCTCAAGTACCCGCCGCACGTGCCGGCGCCGGTCAAGGTGTTTGCGCCCGGCGCTTCGATGTTCGACGCGATCCGCCAGCAGGACGTGCTGCTGCACCACCCCTACGAGAGCTTCAGCTCCGTGCTTGACCTGCTGCAGCAGGCCGCCGTCGACCCTGCCGTGGTAGCCATCAAGCAGACCGTCTACCGCACCGGCAACGAATCGCCGGTGATGGAGGCGCTGATGACCGCGGCGCGCAATGGCAAGGAAGTCACGGTGGTGGTGGAACTGCTGGCGCGCTTTGACGAGGAAACCAACATCAACTGGGCCGAGCGGCTTGAATCCGCCGGCGCGCATGTGGTCTATGGCGTGGTTGGCCACAAGTGCCATGCCAAGATGCTGCTGATGGTGCGCCGCGAACTGGAAGGCGCCAAGAGCAAGCAGTTCAAGCTGCGCCGCTACGCGCACCTGGGCACCGGGAACTATCATCCGCGCACCGCGCGCCTATACACCGATTTCGGCCTGCTCACCGCCAACGAGAAGATCTGCGAGGACGTCCAGCACGTATTCCAGCTGCTAACGGGCACTGCGGGCACCATCCGCCTGAATCACCTGTGGCAGTCGCCGTTCACCATGCAGAGCAATCTGGTGGAGCATATCCGCGCGGAGGCCCGCAACGCCCGTGCCGGCAAGCCCGCGCGCATCATGGCCAAGATGAATGCGCTGCTGGAGCCATCCATCATCGACGAGCTGTACAAGGCATCACGCGCCGGCGTGAAGATCGACCTGATCATCCGTGGGGTGTGCGCGCTGCGCCCCGGGGTGCCGGGCCTGTCGGAGCACATCACGGTGCGCTCCATCGTCGGGCGCTTCCTCGAGCATCACCGGGTCTATTACTTCCTGGCCGGCGGCACCGAAGTGGTCTACCTATCCAGCGCGGACTGGATGGACCGCAACCTGTTCCGTCGCGTCGAGGTGGCATTCCCGGTGCTGGACAAAGTACTGAAGGCGCGGGTCATCAAGGAAAGCCTGCGGGTGCATCTGCACGACAATGCCTCCGCATGGATCATGCAGCCCGACGGCAGCTACATCCGCAAGCACACCAAGTCCAAGCAGCCGCACGTCAGCCAGAACGACCTGCTGGCCATGTTCGGCAGCGCCTGAGGGTGAGGTGAGGTCGGCACGGCGCGCCTTGCGTGCGCCGTGCCATGCACGACGCCGCGAGCGGGCGCTGCTCAGGCCGCCTTCTGCGGCGACTGTCCCGGCCGCGGCAAGGCGCTAGGCATGTAGCCGCTGCGATCGACCGGGAAGACCACGCGGAACACGCTGCCGCGCCCCACTTCGCTGGTGATGCGCAGGTCGGCATGGTGGCGCGACAGCACATGCTTGACAATGGCGAGCCCGAGGCCGGTCCCACCGGTATCGCGCGAACGGCTGCGGTCGACCCGGTAGAAACGCTCGGTGAGGCGCGGGATATGGTCGGCGGCAATGCCCAGCCCCGTATCGGTGACCGAGAAGATGGCGTGCTCGTTCTCGTAGTTCAGCGCGATGCTGATGCGCCCGCCCTCCGGCGTATATCGCACCGCATTGGAAACCAGGTTGCCGAAAGCCGACAGCAGTTCACGCTCCGCACCGCGGATCGTGACGGCCGGATCGATCTGCGCGGAAATCTGGTGCTCGCCCTGCGACAGCGCCTCGGCGTCGTGCACGAGGTGCGCAACCAGTTCGGGCAGGTCGATCCGGTCCTGGCTCGGCGGCTGCTCGTCGCTTTCCAGCTTGGCCAGCACCAGCAAGTCCTCGACCAGGTGCTGCATGCGCATGGACTGCACCAGCATCATGTCGAGGTAGCGGTTGCGATCCTGCTCCGACACGGGCAGGTCGCGCACCGTTTCCAGGAAGCCTGTCAGCACCGTCAGTGGTGTCTTCAGTTCGTGGGAGACGTTGGCGACGAAATCCCTGCGCATCGCCTCGGTGTTCTCCACCTTGGTGATGTCGTGTGTCAGCACCAGCTTGCGGCTTTCGCCGTAAGGCAGTATCTGCACAGCGATCACGCTGCGCTTGTGCTCGCCCATGTCGCGCATCACCAGCGGCTCATCGAAACGCTGCAAGTGCAGGTACTGGACGAATTCCGGCCGCCGGATCAGATGGGTGATGCGCTGGCGCACGTCGCGCCGCGCATTGAGGCCAAAATGCTGCTCGGCCACATCGTTGCACCATTCGATCTGGTCGGCATCATCCAGCATCAGAACGCCATTGGGCGACGCCTGGATAGCCTGGATAAAACGGGTATGTTGCTGCTCGACCTGCAACACCTGGGTGCGCCAGCGCTTGACCAGGCGATGCAGGCGGTAATACACCTCGCCCCACAGCCCCAGCGCGCTGGGAATCTCGCCGTAGGCTGGCGCATCCAGCACTTTCCAGAGCCGGTTGATCTGGTAGATGTAATAGAGCAGATGCCCCAGCAACCCGACGCACAGCACGGCCAGCGCAGGCACGGGGCCAAGGAAGAAGTACAGCCCCGCCGAAGCCAGGGCCAGGAAAATCAGGATGGCCGCCGAACGGGCCCAGATGACGTTCATGAAGAAATGAGAAGGTCAGGCAGGCGGCAAGACCGCATGGAATGCGGTGGAGTGTGCCACGAAACGGGCAAGCTGTAACAGGCGCCACGCTGGAAACGACGTGGCAAGCCTGCCGATCAGTGGCTGGGCGCGCGCGCCAGGCGGTAGCCGCTGCCGCGCACCGTCTCGATCATGTTGCTGTAGCCGCCGGGGGTCAACGCGGCGCGCAGGCGCTTGATGTGCACGTCGACGGTCCGCTCTTCCACGAACACGTGATCACCCCAGACCTGGTCCAGCAACTGCGAACGGCTGTGAACGCGCTCCGGATGCGTCATCAAAAAGTGCAGCAGACGGAACTCGGTAGGACCCAGGTCCAGCTTGATCAGGCCAGATTCATCCTGGCCGGTGACCCGATGCGTGGCCGGGTCAAGGCGCAGGCCATTGATCGCAACGACGTCGTCGGTCAGTTGCGGGGCGCGGCGGCGCAGCACGGCCTTGATGCGGGCCAGCAATTCCTTGGGCGAGAACGGCTTGGTGACGTAGTCGTCCGCGCCGGCCTCGAGTCCCAGCACCTTGTCCTGCTCCTCGCTGCGCGCGGTAAGCATGATGATCGGAATCTGCTTGGTGCGGTCGTTATTCCGCAGTTCCTTGGCGAAGGTCGCTCCCGACTTGCCCGGGAGCATCCAGTCGAGCAGCACCAGGTCGGGCAGCACGTCGCTCATCAGCGACAGCGCCTGCTCGGCGTTATAGGCCCGGATCGGATAATGTCCCGCGTGTTGCAGGTTGACCGCGATCAGTTCGGCAATCGCGGGTTCGTCTTCGACAACAAGAATGCTGCTTGGCATGTAATTTTCTCCGCGGTGGCGCCTTAACTCAGCGCTTCGCGCTCCATGTCCTCACGCGAGGCGTGGCGGACGTCGGTTCCCTTGACGATGTAGATGATGAATTCAGCGATGTTCTTGGCGTGGTCGCCAATGCGCTCGATCGCCTTGGCGATAAAGAGGAAATCCAGCGCGACCGAGATCGTGCGCGGGTCTTCCATCATATAGGTGATGAGCTTGCGCACGAACCCACGGAATTCGTCGTCGATGGCCTTGTCGTCCTTGACGATCCGGGCGGCAGCCACGGTGTCCAGGCGCGCAAAGGCGTCGAGTGCCTGGCGCAGCAGCGCGATAGCCAGATCGCCCGAGAGCTTCACCTCGGAGTAATTGATCTGGTGGGCGCCCGCGTCTTCCATGATGTGCTTGGTGCGCTTGGCAATTTTCTCCGCCTCGTCGCCGGCACGCTCCAGGTTGGTGATGGTCTTGGAAATCGCCATCACCAGGCGCAGGTCGCGCGCGGTCGGCTGCCGGCGCGCGATGATGTTGCCGCAATCGGCATCGATCTCGAGTTCCAGGGCATTAAGGTGCTGCTCGCGCGCGATGACCTGGTCGGCCAGGCCCGCGTCGAACTCCGAAAGCGCCCGCATGGCGTTTTCGATCTGCGACTCGACCAGACCGCCCATCTGCAGCAGTTTCGTGCTGATGGCGTTGAGGTCGGCGTCGAATTGGGTCGACAGATGCTTGTCAGACATGTTGTTCTCCTAGCCGCTCTATTCGTATGCTATGCGTTATGTGCGCAACGCTCAATCAGCCGAAACGGCCGGTGATGTAGTCTTCGGTTTCCTTGCGATGCGGCTTGATGAAGATCTTCTCAGTCTCGCCGAACTCGATCAGTTCACCCAGGTACATATACGCGGTGTAGTCCGAGCAGCGCGCGGCTTGCTGCATGTTGTGGGTCACGATCACCACCGTGTACTCGTCCTTCAGTTCCGCGATCAGTTCTTCGATGCGGCCGGTCGAGATCGGGTCAAGTGCGGAGCACGGTTCATCCAGCAACAGCACTTCGGGGCGGATGGCGATGCCGCGCGCGATGCACAGGCGCTGCTGCTGGCCGCCGGACAGGCCGTAGCCCGACTGGTTGAGCTTGTCCTTGGCTTCGTTCCACAGCGCCGCCTTGGACAGCGCCCATTCCACGCGGTCGTCCATCTCGGAGCGTGACAGCTTCTCGAACAGGCGCACTCCAAAGGCGATATTGTCATAGATCGACATGGGGAACGGCGTGGGCTTCTGGAACACCATGCCCACCTTGGCGCGCAGCAGAGCGATGTCTTTCTTGGCGGTCAGCAGGTTCTCGCCATCCATGTTGATCTCGCCCTCGGCACGCTGCTCCGGATAGAGCGCGTACATCTTGTTGAAGGTACGCAACAGGGTCGACTTGCCGCAGCCGGACGGCCCGATAAAGGCCGTTACCTTGCGCTCGGGAATCGACATGTTGACGTTCTTCAGCGCATGGAACTGGCCGTAGTAGAAGTTCAGGTTGCGCACGTCGATCTTGGCGCGGGTCGTGTCGGGAATGTCGATGACGGTCGAGGTCATGCTCGTCTCTCGCAAAGAATTTGGGGTGGGCCGTGCGGCTATCGCGCTGCCGGTCATTTCTTGAACAGCATGCGTGCCAGGATATTGAGCGCCAGCACACCAACGGTAATCAGGAACACGCCGGCCCAGGCCAGTTGCTGCCACTCGACGAACGGGCTCATGGCGAAGCGGAAGATGGTCACCGGCAGGTTCGCCATCGGCTTGTTCAGGTCGCTGGTCCAGAACTGGTTGGACAAGGCCGTGAACAGCAGCGGCGCGGTCTCGCCGGCGATACGCGCAACCGCCAGCAGCACACCGGTGACGATGCCTGCATACGACGACTTCACCGTGATCGACAGCACCATCTTCCACTTGGGCGTGCCGAGCGCGAAGGCGGCCTCGCGCAGCGCATTAGGGACCAGGTTCAGCATGTTCTCGGTTGTGCGCACCACAATCGGAATCTGCAGCAACGCCAGCGCGCAGATGCCGGCCCAGGCGGAGAAATGGCCCATGCGGGTCACCACCAGCGCGTAGACGAACAGGCCGATCACGATCGACGGCGCCGATAGCAGGATGTCATTGATAAAGCGGATGAAACTGGCCAGCGGCGACGTCTTGCCGTATTCGGCCAGGTAGATGCCGGCCAGGATACCCAAGGGCGTTCCGCACAGCGTGGCGAGGCCCACCATCACGAAGCTGCCGTAGATCGCATTGGCCAGGCCGCCGCCGGCGGTATTCGGCGCCGGCGTCATCTGCGTAAACAGATCCATCGACAGGCCGCCCACTCCCAGCGAAATGGTGGTCCACAGGATCCACGCCAGCCAGAACAGACCGAACCCCATGGCGCCCAGCGACGCAGTCAAGGCATAGAAGTTGGTGCGGCGGCGCCGTGCCTGCAGGCGCGTGCGCGTGGCATCCGCATCCGGACTGACTGCCGGAATCGACGTAGAGGAAGAGGAAGACATGGCGGCTTGGCTCATTTTGCACCCTCGTTCTTGGCCAGGCGGAGCAACAGGATCTTGGACAGCGCCAGGACCACGAACGTGATAAAGAACAGGATCAGGCCAAGCTCCATCAGCGCGGCGGTATGCAGGCCAGCGCCGGCTTCGGCGAACTCATTGGCCAGCGCCGAGGTGATGCTGTTGCCCGGCGAGAACAGCGAGGCGTTGTCCAGCAGGTTGGTATTGCCGATCACGAAGGTAACCGCCATGGTCTCGCCCAGCGCGCGGCCCAGGCCCAGCATCACGCCGCCGATCACGCCGGCACGGGTGAAGGGCAGCACCACACGCCACATCACTTCCCACGTGGTGCAGCCGATGCCGTAGGCCGATTCCTTGAGCAACACCGGGGTAACTTCGAATACATCGCGCATCACGGACGCGATGTAGGGAATGATCATGATCGCCAGGATCACGCCGGCGCACAGCAGGCCGATGCCCAGGGGCGCACCCTGGAACAGCTTGCCGATCAGCGGCACCTGGCCCACGGTGGCGGCCAGCGGCTTCTGGAAGTACTCGCCGAAGATCGGCGAGAAGACCAGCAGGCCCCACATGCCGTAGACGATCGAGGGTACGGCGGCCAGCAATTCGATGGCGGTGCCGAGCGGGCGGCGCAGCCAGGCCGGCGACAGCTCGGTCAGGAACAGCGCGATGCCAAAGCTGATGGGCACCGCGATGATCAGGGCGATCAGGGAGGTGACGATGGTGCCGTAGATCGGCACCAGGGCGCCATAGACGTCCGCGGGTGGATCCCACTCTGCGGTCCACAGGAAGCGCAGGCCGAAGGCCTCGATGGAAGGCCAGGCGCTGATCGCGAGGGACACGATGATGCCGCCAAGCAGCAGCAAGGTCACGATGGCGGCGCCGCGCGTCAGGCCACCAAACAGGATGTCACCGGTACGGCTAGGCGGCCGTACTGCGGATAGATCGGATGTAGTCGCCATGATGTGGTATTGGAGTTCGTTTAGTAGGCGGCTGGCTGGCCGCGCCGACCGCTCGGGCCGCTCGGGCCAATCGGCCCCTTGCATTGCGTCGTGCTTGCCCGCGCGGGTTGCCGCGTTTGCTGCGCTTCTTCTACTGCTGCTTCTACTGCTGATTCTGCTGCTTTGCTGCCTTCAATGCTGCCGGTCCGGCGCCCTTGGGACGCCGGACCGGCATGGCGCGGCTGCCGTGGCAGCCCGCCGATCAGTTGTACAACGCCTTGCCCGAGCCGTCCTTGACCGAGTTTTTCCAGGTCGCGCGGATCTGGTTCACSACSGMKTCCGGCAGCGGTACATAGTCAAGGTCGCTGGCCATGTTGCCGCCGCTCTTGTACGCCCAGTCGAAGAACTTCAGCACTTCGGCACCTTGCGCTGCCTTTTCCTGGTTCTTGTGCACCAGGATGAAGGTCGCGCCGGCGATCGGCCATGCCGTCTTGCCCGGTTCGTTGGTCAGGATCTGGTAGTAGGTCTTGCTCCAGTCGGCGCCTGCTGCTGCTGCCTTGAAGCCGTCGTCACCAGGCTGAACCACTGCACCGGCAGCGTTCTTCATGTTCAGGTGGGTCATCTTGTTCTGCTTGGCGTAGGCGTACTCGACGTAGCCGATGGCGCCGTTCAGGCGTTGCACGAAAGCAGCCACGCCTTCGTTACCCTTGCCACCGGTGCCACCGCCCGGCCAGTTGACCGTGGTGCCCTCGCCCACCGAGCTCTTCCAGTCCGTGCTGACCTTGGACAGATAGTTGGTGAAGATGAAGGTGGTGCCCGAACCATCGGCGCGGCGCACCGGCAGGATGTCCTGGCTCGGCAGCTTGGCGTGCGGGTTCAGTGCCTTGATGGCGGGATCGTCCCACTTCTTGATCTTGCCCAGGTAGATGTTCGCCAGCACGTCGCCGGTGATGGTCAGTTCGCCCGGCTTGATGCCTTGCAGGTTGATCACCGGCACCACACCGCCGATCACCGTGGGAAACTGCACCAAGCCTTGCTTGGCCAGTTCTTCGTCCTTCAGGGGCGCATCGGAAGCACCGAAGTCGACAGTCTTGGCGCCGATCTGCTTGATGCCGCCAGACGAGCCGATGGATTGATAGTTGACCTTGTTACCCGTTGCTTTCTGGTATGCATCGGCCCACTTGGAATACACGGGCGCCGGGAAAGAAGCGCCAGCACCGGTAATTTCCGCCGCGAACGCAGTGCCCGCCACCACCAACGACACAATGCCTGCTACGGCAGTCTTGACCAGCTTCATATGTCCTCCAGAGACATGGTTGGGGAATGACAATTTTTTGACAAGTCGAACTTTAAGCTCCGACTATGACAATTCAATGACATCACGAGATCTTCTTCAAAGTCAGCGAACGCAGCCTCCCGCATCACATCGATCCACTCGTCGGCCATGCCCTCCCCGACCCGCATCGGGCGGCAGGCAAGCCCAAAAATCTTGCGGTTAATTGCCTTCCTACAAAAAATAACGCCGGGCGAAAAGCCCGGCGTTTTGGCAACAACTAGCGGCGAAGACCCGGTTTCAGGCCCGCAAGGCGTCCGCCAGTGTCTGCGCTGCCTGCTCCGCGGTCTCGACCTTCTCGGCTTCGACCATCACGCGCACCACCGGCTCGGTCCCCGATGCTCGGATCAATACCCGACCCCGGCCCTCGAGCTGCGGCTCGATCACGGCGCGCGCCGCGCTCAGGCCCGCGTGGGACTGCCAATCAAAGCCCTTTTCCACGCGCACATTGATCAGCGTCTGCGGGAACAGCGAAACGCCTTCCAGCAATTGCGACAGGGTCTTGCCGCTACGGCGCAATGCGGCCAGCACCTGCAACGCGGAGACGATGCCGTCGCCGGTCGTGTGGCGGTCCAGGCAGAGCAGATGGCCCGAGCCCTCGCCGCCCAGCGTCCACTTGCGCTTGTTCAGCTCTTCCAGCACATAGCGATCGCCCACCTTGGCGCGCACGAACTCCACGCCCTGGCGCTTGAGCGCGAGCTCCACCGCCATATTGGTCATCAGCGTGCCCACCGCGCCCTCCACGGCCTGGCCCGCCTGCAAGCGGTCCTGGACGATCAGGTACAGTAGTTCATCCCCGTTGAACAGGCGTCCGTCGCGGTCCACCACCTGCAGGCGGTCCGCGTCGCCGTCGAAGGCCAGGCCGAGATCGGCGCCATTGGCCTTGACCGCTTCGATCAGTTTTTCCGGGGCCGTCGCGCCGTAACCGGCGTTGATGTTGCGGCCATCCGGCTGGTTGCCGATCGAGATCACGTCGGCGCCAAGCTCATGGAAAACGTGCGGAGCGATGTGGTAAGCGGCGCCATGCGCGCAGTCCACCACCAGCTTGAGCTTGTGCAGGTCCTGCTCGTAGGGAAACGTGCTCTTGCAGAATTCGATGTAGCGGCCAGCGGCATCTTCGATGCGGCGCGCGCGGCCGAGATCGTCCGAGCGCACGCAGACCATCGGCTCTTCCAGCGCTTGCTCGATCGCCATTTCCACGGCATCCGGCAGCTTGTCGCCATCGGCGGAGAAGAACTTGATGCCGTTGTCGTAGTACGGGTTGTGGCTGGCGGAGATCACCACGCCTGCCGACAAGCGCAGCGCACGCGTGAGATAGGCCACGCCCGGTGTCGGCAGCGGCCCGGTCAGCAGCACGTTGACGCCTGCCGAGGTAAAGCCGGCCTCTAGCGCCGCCTCCAGCATATAGCCGGAAATACGCGTGTCCTTGCCGATCAGGACGGTCGGACGCGCCTGATCTTGCTGTTTCGCGCCATGGGCGAGCACCATGCCCGCCGCATAGCCCAGGCGCATCACGAAGTCGGGCGTGATCGGCGCCTCGCCAACCCTGCCGCGAATCCCGTCCGTGCCGAAATACTTGCGTGTCATATGGTCATTCTCCCGTTGTTCGGTGTTGCGGATGCCGAATGCTAAAGGCTAAGCGCGCAATGCTGGATGCCCGTAATCAAAACAAATGTTAACAGGCAATAGTTTCATGACGGATGGCCCACCAGATCTTGAGCGCATCCACAGTTTGTTCCACATCGTGCACACGCACGATATACGCACCCCGTTCCGCGGCGCATACCGCCGCTGCCAGGCTGGCGGCGATCCGCTGCTGCGGCGGCCGCCCGCCCAGGATCGCGCCGAGCGTCGACTTACGCGACAGGCCTACGAGCAAGGGCAGGCCATCCACCGCCAGTTGCGGCAACTGGCCCAGCAGCCGCAGATTATGATCCGGCGCCTTGCCAAAGCCAAAGCCCGGATCGAGCGTGATGCGGCTTTCAGCCACGCCGGCGGCGCGCAGCGCGTCCACCCGCTCGCGCAGGAAACCAGCCACCTCTTGCACCACATCCTCGTACTGGGGTTGCTCCTGCATGGTCTGCGGATCGCGCTGCATATGCATCACGCATAGTCCGGCCTGCCCCGCCTGTGCCTCACTCACCGCCTCGACGGCGCCAGGCATGCGAAAGCCCCAGATATCATTGATCAGGTCCGCCCCGGCAGCCAGCGCCGCACGCATGACTTCCGGCTTGTAGGTATCGATGGACAGCGGCCGGCCACAGTCGCGCAGCGCCTCGACCATCGGCAGCACGCGCGCCAGCTCCTCGTCCAGCGGCAATGCCGCCGACCCCGGCCGGCTCGACTCGCCACCGATATCGATGATGTCCACGCCTTCGGCAATCATGCGCTCGGCATGGCGCAAGGCGGCATCGCGGCCAGCATGTTGGCCGCCATCGGAAAAGGAATCGGGGGTGACGTTCAGGATGCCCATCACCAGCGGACGGCGGTCGCGCGCGAAGCGGTAGCGGCCGCACTGGAAACTCGAATCGGTTGAGATCGACGACAAGATACGAAAGGACGAAAGCCAGGAAAGTGGAAATCCGCTGCGCGACGCACGCGCCTGCAAAGAAAAAGCCGGCGCACAAGGCGCCGGCTTCAGACTTGGTGAACGACCGCTACAACCACGACAACTGTGCCAGCGCGCTTCCAGATTATCGGAGCGCTGGCCTCATCATCGTGCCGGCCATCCGCTCAGGCCGTGGCCGGAGCGTTGGTCGGAGCCACCGGCGAGCCACCCGACGGGGTGTTGCCACCACCGTTCTGGCTGGACGCGCCACGCGGCGGCCGCGGCGGCTTGCCCGCCATGATGTCGTTGACCTGGTCCGCATCGATGGTTTCCCATTCCATGAGGGCCGCAGTCATGGCTTCGACCTTGTCGCGGTTTTCTTCGAGCAGGCGCTTGGCCAGGCCATATTGCTCGTCGACGATGCGGCGGATTTCCGCATCGACCTTGACCTGGGTAGCTTCCGACACCGTCTTGGACGACATCTTGCCGAACATGCCATCCTGCTCGGTATCCACGTACACCATGGTACCCAGGGTGTCGCTCATGCCGAAGCGGGTGACCATGTCGCGAGCCGTCTTGGTAGCGCGTTCGAAGTCATTGGAAGCACCGGTGCTCATGGCGTTGAGGAAGACCTCTTCCGCCGCGCGGCCGCCAAACAGGATGGCGATCTCGTCAAGCATGTTGTCCTTGTACTTCGAGTACTTGTCGTGCTCCGGCAGCTGCCAGGTCACGCCCAGTGCCCAGCCACGCGGCATGATGGTGACCTTGTGCACCGGATCCGCCTTGGGCAGCAGCTTGGCCACCACCGCATGGCCGGACTCGTGGTACGCGGTTGCGCGGCGCTCTTCTTCGCGCATGACCGTGGACTTGCGCTCCGGGCCCATGTAGATCTTGTCCTTGGCGTCCTCGAAGTCCTGCATGTCGACCACGCGCTTGCTGCGGCGGGCGGCGAACAGTGCGGCTTCGTTGACCAGGTTGGCCAGGTCGGCGCCGGAGAAGCCCGGAGTACCACGCGCAATCACCGAGGCGTCGACGTCGTTGCCGATCGGCACCTTGCGCATGTGGACCTTGAGGATCTGCTCGCGGCCGCGGATATCMGGCAGGCCGACATACACCTGGCGGTCGAAACGGCCCGGGCGCAGCAGCGCCTTGTCAAGGACGTCCGAACGGTTGGTCGCGGCGATCACGATCACGCCCGAGTTGGCCTCGAAACCGTCCATCTCGACCAGCATCTGGTTGAGCGTTTGCTCGCGCTCGTCATTGCCGCCGCCCATGCCGGCGCCGCGGTGACGGCCGACCGCATCGATTTCGTCGATGAAGACGATGCAGGGCGCCTGCTTCTTGGCATTCTCGAACATGTCGCGGACACGGGCCGCGCCCACGCCGACGAACATTTCAACGAAGTCCGAGCCGGAGATGCTGAAGAACGGCACCTTGGCTTCGCCGGCGATAGCACGCGCCAGCAGCGTCTTGCCGGTGCCCGGAGGGCCGACCAGCAGCACGCCGCGCGGGATACGGCCGCCCAGCTTCTGGAATTTCTGCGGATCCTTGAGGAAGTCCACCAGTTCGATCACTTCTTCCTTGGATTCGTCGCAACCGGCGACGTCCTGGAAAGTGACTGCATTCTGGTTTTCATCGATCAGGCGCGCGCGCGACTTGCCGAAGGAGAAGGCACCGCCTTTCCCGCCGCCCTGCATCTGCCGCATCATGTAGAACCAGAACACGATGATCAGCAGGGTGGGCCCGAGATAATACAGGGCCTGCACCAGCATGTTGGGTTCGTCGTCTGCCTTGCCGGTGACCTGGACGCCGAACTTCATCAGGTCGCCAACCATCCAGATGTCGCCCGGCGAAATGATGGTGTACTTCTGCCCTTCCTTGGGCGTCACCACCAGATTGCGGCCTTGCACGTCAACCCGGCCCACCTTGCCGGCCTTGGCATCATCCATGAACTGCGAATAGGTGACGCCTTCCTGCGTGCGGGGCTTGTCGAACTGCTTGAAGACGGTAAACAACACCAGCGCGATCACGAGCCAGATTGCCGCCTTTTGAAACAGGTTGTTATTCAAGGCCAAACTCCTTTACGAACGCCTTGCCAACGGGATAGCTGCATTGTAATGCAGCGCCCGGCGTCGGGTAAAAAGCAAATTCATCGAAGCGATAGGCACCGCTTCACCCCGCCGACTTGAGGAAACGCCCAAGAATGAAGGTCTCGGAAGACTTATCGCGTGACGCCTTGGGCTTGCGTTTCGCGACCACCTTGAACTGGCGTTTGAACTTCTCCACGATCTGGCTGTAGCCGCTGCCATGGAAACACTTTACCAGCAATGAGCCCTCCGGCTTCAGATGGGCCTGGGCAAATTCCAGCGCCAGGTCACATAAGTAATCGATACGGGCCGCATCGGCAAAGGCTACACCGGACAAATTGGGGGCCATGTCCGACAAAACAAGATCAATCTTTGCCCCGCCGGACGCTTGCAGCACGATTTCCTCCAACTGGCGGAAAACGTCCTCCTCGCGGAAGTCACCCTGGATAAATGTGACGTCGGCGACAGCCTCCATCGGCAGCAGGTCGATGGCAATCACCGCGCCGTCGATGCCCCCGTCCTTGGCGCGCGTAGACGCCGCCAGCTTGTTGCGGGCGTACTGGCTCCAGCTGCCGGGGGCCGCGCCGAGGTCGACAATGACCTGGCCGGGGCGGATCAGCTTGTCCTGCTCGTCGATCTCTTTCAGCTTATACGCTGCGCGAGCGCGGTAGCCCTCTCGCTGCGCCAATTTGACGTAGGGATCGTTGATATGGTCGTGCAACCACGCCTGATTGAATTTGTTCTTGGCCATTCCGGATACATCTGTATGGAGAAAAACGCCGCCGACCCGCGGCCGCCCGTGCGTTTTTCACTCGTTTTGCTGTTTTTGCAGCCTGACCGCGCCAGTTTGACGGATAATACGCGCCGATTCGCTTTTTCGGCACTTCGGTGCCTTGGTTTGCGCACCACTTGCGCGCCCATTTGCGCCCTCGCCTGCGCTTTACTTATGCCCGCTCTTCAACTTATTCCCGCCCAGCGTTCAGAACTCCGCTCCCGTGCCCATGGCCTCAATCCGGTCGTGATGATCGGCGGCGAAGGTCTGACGCGTCCCGTCCTGGCCGAAATCGACCGTAGCCTGGCATCTCACGACCTGATCAAGATCCGCGTATTCGGCGACGACCGCGAAAGCCGCATCGCCATGTACGAAACCATCTGCGAAGATCTGGACGCCGCTCCGATCCAGCATATCGGCAAGCTGCTGGTGGTGTGGCGCCCGGGTCCGGCCGTCCTGAAGGAAAATCGTCCGCAGGAACTGGGCCGCCTGGCCCCGCGGGGCGGCGCCGCCCCGCGCACTGTCACGGTCAAGAAGCCTAGCGCCGCGCCCAATCGGCGCCCCAAGCGCTCGCAAGTGACGGTGCTGGGCAATGAACGCGTCACCGCCGGCGGCAACGTCAAGCGCGCGCGCGTCCGCCCGACCAGCCAGAAGAAGAAAGCGCTCGACTAATGTCGAAGCCATGCCAGCGCGCCCGCCCGGGCCGCTGGCATGGCAAGGGACGGCCACCTGGGCTCGCCCCTTCAGTCTCACTCGCCAGCCGAGCGCGGCGCCGCTGCGCGCCACACGGTGACCAGCGCCAGCAAGCTGTGCACCAGGTAGAACACGCTGGACACCCCATGCAACATGCCGAATTGCCCTTTATAGGGCGACTCGGACACGCCCAGGCCAAGCGCCGTCGCCTTCTCCTTCAGGTTTTCCATGAAGGGCTGGATACCGAAATACCCCGCCAGCACGCACAGCAGCATGCCCAGCACAAGCCAGCGCAGGCCGCGATAGCGTCCCGCGCCACGGCGGATCATCAGGTTGCACAGCGCCAGCTGCAGCACACCGACCACCACGCCGAGGATGGCCTCGGTCCGGAACAGCTGCCCGGCGATCAAGCCTGCCGTCTCGCGGCTGGGCAGCACGGAAAACAACGTCGGGGCCACCATGTAGCCCACTGTCCACAGACTGCCGGCCCATACCACGGTCAGCAGGAGGAAGATCCGATGCGGCAGCGGCGGCAGGCTCGAATAGGAGGAAGAGAACACGCAGCCTCGTTTAGACGTAGCGAACCGTGATGACTTCGTATTCGCGCTCGCCGCCAGGGGCCAGCACGATCGCCACATCGCCCTCGAACTTGCCGATCAGCGCACGCGCGATCGGCGAGCTGACGGAGATCTTGCCGCTGTCCAGGTCGGCCTCGTCGTCGCCGACGATCTGGTAGCTCACGGGCTTGCCCGATTCCAGGTCTTCAAGGTCGACGGTAGCGCCAAATACGATGCGGCCGTCGGTATCGAGCTGGGTCGGGTCGATGACCTGCGCCGCCGACAGCTTGGACTCCACCTCGATGATCCGGCCTTCGATAAAGGCCTGCTTTTCCTTGGCGGCGTCGTACTCGGCGTTCTCGGAGAGGTCGCCTTGCGCACGTGCTTCGGAAATGGCGTTGATCACGGCGGGACGTTCGACGGCCTTCAGGCGCTGCAGTTCCTCTTTCAGCAGCTCGGCACCGCGCTTGGTAATCGGAATGCTCATGTCTTCGTTCAACAAAAAAATGAGCCGCAGCGGAGCAGGAACCATGCGCCGGCATCACTGCCCGGGGCACTTCCGCTCAACCGCGGCTTTGAGGTTGTCAGGTTGTATCGACGGTTAGATCGACGAAATTGCTGTTAGTTTAGGCCAAGACGGCCGCCCGCAGCAACTGCGGGCGGCCCGGAGGCCTTCAGCCGTCTACTCTACCGTCTTTCGGTCTTAGCGCCTCAGGCTAGCGAGGCGTGCAGGCTTTGCAGGTCATAGACCTCCAGGCTCTGCATGTGCTTGAGGCCCTCCACCGCGGCGCGCGCGCCGGCGATGGTGGTGTAGTAAGGCACCCGGCTGGCCAGCGCCGAGATACGGATCGAGCGCGAGTCGGCGATGGCGGTACGGGTTTCGTCCACGGTGGTGAACACCAGCGCCAGCTCGCCGTTCTTGAGCATGTCGACGATGTGCGGACGGCCATCCTTCACCTTGTTGACCACGCGCACCGGGATGCCGGCGGCTTCGATAGCCGACGCGGTGCCGCGGGTGGCGACAATTGGGTAGCCCATGTCGTGCAGCATGCGCGCCACGCCAACCGCGTGCGGCTTGTCGCTGTCCTTGACGGTCAGCAGCACGGTGCCCTTCTCCGGCAGGCGCGAGCCCGCGGCAAGCTGGCTCTTGAAGAGGGCTTCGCCGAAGGTCTTGCCCACGCCCATCACCTCGCCGGTGGAGCGCATCTCTGGTCCGAGCACCGGGTCGACACCGGGGAACTTGTTGAAGGGGAACACCGCTTCCTTGACGCTGAAGTACGGGGGCACCACTTCATCGAACACGCCTTGCGAGTCGAGCGTCTGGCCCGCCATGCAGCGCGCGGCGATCTTGGCCAGCGACAGGCCGGTGGCCTTGGACACATAAGGCACGGTACGCGAGGCGCGCGGGTTCACTTCCAGCACGTAGACGATATCCTCGCCATTGACTTGCTGGATGGCGAACTGCACGTTCATCAGGCCGATCACATTGAGGGCCTTGGCCATCGCCGCGGTCTGGCGCTTGAGTTCGTCCACGGTGGCTTGCGCCAGCGAGTACGGGGGCAGCGAGCAGGCGGAGTCGCCCGAGTGCACGCCGGCTTGCTCGATATGCTCCATCACGCCGCCGATAAACACGCGTTGGCCGTCGCACAGGGCATCGACGTCACACTCGATGGCGTCGTTCAGGAAGCGGTCCAGCAGCACCGGGGAGTCGTGCGAGACCTTGACGGCCTCGCGCATGTAGCGCTCGAGGTCGCGCGGCTCATGCACGATTTCCATCGCGCGGCCACCCAGCACGTACGACGGGCGCACCACCAGCGGATAGCCGATCTCGGTGGCCAGGCGCAGTGCTTCGTCCTCGGCACGGGCGGTGCGGTTGGGCGGCTGGCGCAGGCCCAGTTCATGCAACAGCTTCTGGAATCGCTCGCGGTCTTCGGCGGCATCGATCATGTCGGGGCTGGTGCCGATGATGGGCACGCCGTTGGCTTCCAGGTCCAGCGCCAGCTTCAGCGGAGTCTGGCCGCCGTACTGCACGATCACGCCGACGGGTTTTTCGCGGTCGACGATTTCCAGCACGTCTTCGAGCGTCAGCGGCTCGAAGTASAGGCGGTCSGAGGTGTCGTARTCGGTCGACACGGTTTCCGGGTTGCAGTTGACCATGATGGTCTCGTASCCGTCCTCGCGCAGCGCCAGTGCGGCGTGCACGCAGCAGTAGTCGAACTCGATGCCCTGGCCGATCCGGTTCGGGCCGCCGCCCAGCACCATGATCTTGCGATTGGTGGTGGGGTCGGCTTCGCACTCGCCATGCTCGGCTTCATACGTGCCGTACATGTAAGCGGTATTGGTGGCGAACTCGGCAGCGCAGGTGTCCACGCGCTTGTACACCGGGCGCACGCCGGCGGCATGGCGCGCAACGCGCACGGCTGCGGGCTCGGCGCCCATCAGCTTGGCCAGGCGGCGGTCCGAGAAACCCTTCTGCTTCAGGTGACGCAGCTCGGCGGCCGACAGGCTGTCCAGCTTGCGTGCCTTGACCAGGGTCTCGGTCTTGACGATGTCTTCGATCTGGGCCAGGAACCACGGGTCGATGGCGGTCTCGGCGTGCACTTCTTCCAGCGACATGCCGATGCGGAAGGCGTCGCCCACGTACCAGATGCGGTCCGGGCCGGCTTCGCCGATTTCTTCGACGATCTCGTCGCGGTCGGTGGACTTGTCATCCAGGCCGTCCACACCCACTTCCAGGCCGCGCAGGGCCTTCTGGAACGATTCCTGGAAGGTACGGCCCATGGCCATCACTTCACCCACGGACTTCATCTGGGTGGTCAGGTGGCTGTCGGCCTGCGGGAATTTCTCGAACGCGAAACGCGGCACCTTGGTGACCACGTAGTCAATCGACGGCTCGAACGAGGCCGGGGTCGCGCCGCCGGTGATCTCGTTCTTCAGCTCGTCCAGCGTGTAGCCCACCGCCAGCTTGGCGGCGACCTTGGCGATCGGGAAACCGGTGGCCTTGGAGGCCAGCGCCGACGAGCGCGACACACGCGGGTTCATTTCAATCACGATCATGCGGCCGTCAGCCGGGTTGATCGAGAACTGCACGTTGGAGCCGCCGGTGTCGACGCCGATCTCACGCAGCACCGCCAGCGAGGCGTTACGCAGGATCTGGTATTCCTTGTCGGTCAGGGTCTGGGCGGGCGCCACCGTGATGGAGTCGCCGGTGTGGATACCCATCGGGTCCAGGTTCTCGATCGAGCAGATGATGATGCAGTTGTCCTTTTTGTCGCGGACAACTTCCATCTCATACTCTTTCCAGCCCAGCAGCGACTCTTCGATCAGCAGTTCGCGGGTCGGCGAGAGATCCAGGCCGCGCTTGCAGATTTCCTCGAATTCTTCGCGGTTGTAGGCAATGCCGCCGCCGGAGCCGCCCAGCGTGAAAGACGGGCGGATCACGATCGGGTAGCCGCCGGTGGCGGTTTCCTTGGCGATCTGCGTCTGCACGGCCAGCGCTTCTTCCATCGAGTGTGCGATGCCGGACTTGGCCGAGCCCAGGCCGATCTTGGTCATCGCTTCCTTGAACTTCTGGCGATCCTCGGCCTTGTCGATGGCCTCCGGCGACGCGCCGATCAACTCGACGTTGTACTTTGCCAGCACGCCATGGCGATGCAGATCCAGCGCGCAGTTCAGCGCGGTCTGGCCGCCCATGGTCGGCAGGATGGCGTCGGGACGCTCTTTTTCGATGATGCGCTCGACCACTTCCCAGGTAATCGGCTCAATGTAGGTCACATCGGCCGTGTTGGGATCGGTCATGATCGTGGCCGGGTTCGAATTCACCAGCACGACCTTGAAACCTTCCTCGCGCAGCGCCTTGCAGGCCTGGGCGCCGGAATAGTCGAACTCGCACGCCTGCCCGATGATGATGGGGCCGGCGCCGATGATCAGGATGCTCTTTATGTCTGTGCGCTTTGGCATTGCACGCTCTCATTATTGGCCGGCCCGCACAATCGCGCGGGCCGCACCGGATATCAGGATTCGATTCAGTTCAGGGTGGCCGTCGCCAGCTTGGCGCCGAAGCCGATGAACATGGCGCCTACCCCGCTCGCCATGCCCGCCGACAGGCGTCGTCGGCGGCGAAATGCTTCGGCCAGCCTGGCGCCCACGAAGATGATCGCAGTCAGGTAGGCGAAGCTGCACAACTGGCACACCAGCCCCAGCGCGACAAACGACAGCGCCGGGTAGCCGAACTGCGGATCGACGAACTGGATGAAGAAGGAGATGAAGAACAGGATGGCCTTGGGGTTGAGCAGGCTCACCACCAGTGCCTTGCGGAACGGGCTGACCGCGCGGTCCACAGGCGTTTGAGCCTGCGCCGCCGTCCCGCCATCGCTGCCACGGCTCAACCATGCGCGCACGGCACCGCGCAGCATCTGGAAACCGATCCAGCCCAGATAAGCGGCACCGATGGTCTTCACCACGTAGAACAAGGCGGGGCTGGCCTTGAGCAGCGAGGCCACGCCCGCCGCCGACAGCACCATCAGGATGGCGTCCCCCAGGAACACCCCGCAGGCACCCTTGTAGCCTTCGCGCACGCCGCGTTGCGCSGCRAYSGATAGCACRTACATCGARTTCGGCCCCGGCAGCAGCACGATRAARATCGTGCCGAGCACAAAGGTCCAGAAATCGGTAATGCCCAGCGCGGYATGCATGAAGGCGTTCATCGGGTCGTCCTGCGGTCTGCTTGTCTACGTAACTTCTCGTCTTGGCTTGAACGTGCTTACTGGCGTGCGTCCGCCATCATCTTGGTGAAGCGGTCGAACAGGTAAGCCACGTCGTGCGGGCCCGGCGAGGCTTCCGGGTGGCCCTGGAAGCAGAATGCCGGCTTGTCGGTCAGCGCGAAGCCCTGCAGCGAGCCGTCGAACAGCGACACGTGGGTGGCGCGCACGTTGGCAGGCAGGGTGTCGGCGTCCACCGCAAAACCGTGGTTCTGCGAGGTGATCACCACGCGGCCGTCGTCGAGGTCCTTCACCGGATGGTTCGCGCCATGGTGGCCGAACTTCATCTTCAGCGTCTTGGCGCCGGCGGCCAGCGCCATGATCTGGTGGCCCAGGCAGATGCCGAACGTGGGAATGCCGCGGGCGATGAACTCACGGGTGGCACGGATCGCGTAGTCGCAGGGCTCGGGATCGCCAGGGCCATTCGACAGGAACACACCGTCCGGGTTGAGCGCCAGGGCATCTTCCGCGCTGGCTTGCGCTGGCAGCACGGTCACCTTGCAGCCGCGTGCGGCCAGCATGCGCAGGATGTTGAACTTCACGCCGTAGTCAAAGGCCACCACGTGGAAGCGCGGCGACTCCAGCTTGCCGTAGCCTTGGCCCAGCACCCATTCGGTCTGGTTCCACTCGTACGGTTCCTTGACCGACACCACCTTGGCCAGGTCCATGCCGGCCAGGCCGGGGAAGGAACGCGCCAGGTCGATGGCCTTCTGCACATTATCCTCGCCAGCGAGGATGCAGCCGTTCTGCGCACCCTTCTCGCGCAGGATACGGGTCAGCTTGCGGGTATCGATGCCGGCAATCGCCACCACCTTTTCCTGCTTCAGGTAATGGCCGAGGGAATGTTCCTTGCGGAAGTTGGAGGCCAGGAGCGGCAGATCCTTGATGATCAGGCCGGCGGCATGGACTTTCGTGGCTTCGACATCCTCAGTATTGACCCCGACATTGCCGATATGCGGATACGTCAATGTGACGATCTGCCGGGAATAGCTGGGGTCGGTGAGGATTTCCTGGTAACCGGTCAGAGCGGTGTTGAACACCACTTCGCCGATGGTATGGCCGGAAGCGCCAATGGAATAGCCACGAAAGACCGTGCCGTCTGCAAGCGCGAGAATGGCGGACGGAAAAGACGGTAACACGGGTAGGCTCCTGCTGGATTCACCCCGTGACCGACCTGCTCAACGCCTCTTGCCCCGTTTGTCCGGCGGGGCGACAGGCAGCGCGCGGATTGTCGATTTCGTCGACTGGGCGCGATGCTTGTCGCCGGGGCCGTTCGCTCGGTGCTCGATACGCCACATCAAACAATGCGGCGGAGCCAGGGCGAAATGGGGGCGGCGGAAGGTGGAATTCGGTAGGCGCTAGGGTGAGGGGTTCTGAAAGCGAAACTTTTGGATTATACCCCGCGTCACCCATTTTCTCAAGTTATCAAGGACTTGCGGACGCCTCCACCCTCCTCAACGGGCCCGGCAGCCCGGCGGCATGCCGGGCCGATGGCGTCATTCGCCGGCCGGCACCACCGCTGTCACCTCGATCTCCACCTTGGCGCGCGCCTCCACCAGATCGGCCACTTCGACCGCCGTCATGGCCGGAAAATGACGCCCGATGGTGGCGCGGTAGTGCTCGCCGATGGCACGGTAGGCCGCCACATATTCCACCTTGTCCTTCACATACCAGGTCATGCGCACGATGTGCTCCGGACGCGCGCCGCCCGCCGCCAGCACCGCCACGATATTGCGCAGCGCCTGGCCAACCTGCTCGGAGAAGTCATCGGTCTCGAACTCGCACTGGCCGTTCCAGCCGATCTGGCCGCCGACGAAGAGCAGGCGGCTGCCCACCTGCAATTCAGTCATGGTGCCGTTCGAATAGCCGCGCGGCGCGGCCCAGTCTGGTGGCTGGAGAATCTTCATGGTCGGTTTTCCGTAACGTAAGAAGTGATCAGGATCTAGGATTGGGATCTTGTTTTCTGTTTGGCCGGCTTCGCCCTACGCTCCGGACGGGCGCATCGATGCGGCAGCCGGGGCATCGGGCGCCAGGAAGCGCTCCATGGCCGAGCGGACTTCCGGCGGCAGCGCGCGCGACGTCATCTGCGCGGTATCCACACATACCAGCCGCTGGGCGATCTCCACCCGCACGTCCCCTGTCGGTCCGACAAAGCGCACCTGCAACGAAAAGCTGCTGCGACCTAGTTGTGTCACGCGCAGCTCCCGCGTCAACAATTCGCCCAGGCGACTGGGCGCGACAAAGCGGGTAGACAATTCCGCCGTCGGCACGCCGGCCCGCCCTGCGCCATGCATTTCGGCGAAGGACCAGCCGAGCGCATCGCGGAACCAGTCCTCGACCAGGTCGTTGAGCATCTCGAAGTAGCGCGGGAAGAACACGATGCCGGCAGCATCGCAATCCTTGAAACGCACCCGCGCGCTGTTGCTGAAGAACGCGTTCACGGCTGCCTCGCACCCTCTGGTGCCCCGCTCTGCTCGGCCATCTGCCGCAGGCGGAAACGCTGCAGCTTGCCGGTCTCGGTGCGCGGCAACGCATCGACAAAAATCACCTTGCGCGGATACTTGTACGGTGCGATCTCGGCCTTGACGTAGGACTGCAGTGCCGCGCAAGTCTCGTCGCTTGCCGCCACGCCGGGGCGCAGCACCACATATGCAGCAACAATCTGGCCTCGCTCGGGGTCGGGCATGCCGACCACGCCGCATTCGGCCACCGCCTCGTGGCGCATCAGCGCGCTCTCCACTTCCGGCCCGGCGATGTTGTAGCCGGCCGAGACGATCATGTCGTCAGAGCGTGCCTGGTAGTAGTAATAGCCGTCAGCATCCGCCTTGAAGGTATCGCCAGGCAGGTTCCAGCCGTCCTTTACATAGTTGGCCTGGCGCGGATCGTCCAGGTAGCGGCATCCGGTCGGGCCGCGCACCGCCAGCTTGCCAACCGTGCCATGCGGCACGGGTTGCATCTGCTCGTCGACGATCTGCGCGATATAGCCGGGCACCACCTTGCCGATGGCACCGGGCCGCACGTCGGCGCCCGCGCTGGAAATAAAGATATGCATCATCTCGGTGCCGCCGATGCCGTCGGTCATCTCGATGCCCGTGGCCGCCTTCCAGCTCTGGCGCGTGGCGTCCGGCAGCGCCTCGCCTGCCGACACGCTCTTGTGCAGGCTGGACAGATCGTAGCCCGGCGCCAGCGCTGCCATCTGCCGGTAGAAAGTCGGCGCGGTGAACACGATGGTGGCGCGCCAGGCTTGAATCAGTGCCAGCAGACTTTCGGGCGTGAGCCGTTCCGCCAGCACGGTGGAAGCCCCGACCCGCAGCGGGAAGCACAGGATACCGCCAAGGCCAAACGTAAAGGCCAGCGGCGGCGTGCCGCAGAAGATATCGTCCGGGCCGGGCTTGAGGACGTGACGCGGAAACAGGTCGCACATCGCGATCACGTCACGATGGAAATGCACCGTGCCCTTGGGCTGCCCCGTAGTGCCGCTGGTGAAGGCAATCAGGCAGATATCATCGGCCGCGGTATCGCAGGCCTCGAAGCGCTCGGGCTTGTTCGCCATCGCGGCTTCTACCGAACCGGCGCCGCTGCCGTTGAAGTACAGCGCCTGGGTCAGGCTCGGGCAATGGTGCTCGCCGTCTGGCTTGAGATTGGCCTCCAGATCCTCGCGCAGGCGTTCGTCGCACAGCGCGGCGCTGACTGCCGCGCGGTCGATCACCTGCTTGAGTTCCTTCGCGCGCAGCAGCGGCATGGTCGGCACAGCGATCAGGCCCGCCTTGACCACGGCCAGCCAGCACGCCGCCATCATCAGGTTGTTTGGGCCGCGCAGCAGCACCCGATTGCCCGGCACCAGCTTCATGTCACCGGTCAGCACATGGGCAATGCGATTCGATAGCGCAGCCAGTTCGGCATAGCTGACGGTACGGCGCGCACCGTCTTGCTCGTAGCGGATTGCCACGCGCTCGCCGCGCCCCTCGCGCACGTGGCGCTCGACGAGTTCGAGCGCGCAGTTCATGCGCTCCGGATACCGGGTATCGGCGTTGAACAGGAATGCCGGCCACTGCTGCGGGGGCGGCAGACGGTCCAGTGCATAGGTATCGAGGTGGGCTGTGCTCGCCATGGTTGTCTCCGCTTCCTTCATTCTGGTGATGCTGGTAAGGGTTATCCGCTCGCGCCGGTCGCGTCAGGCGCGGTGCTGCGCCAGCGTTTCGCGCGCGATGATCAGCTTCTGCACTTCGGTGGCGCCCTCGTAGATCCGCAAGGAACGGATCTCGCGATACAGGCTTTCCACGCGGGTGCCAACCTTGACGCCGAGGCCGCCGAACATCTGCACCGCGCGGTCGATCACCTGTTGCGCGTTCTCGGTGGCCACCATCTTGGCCATGGCAGCTTCACGCGTGGTGCGCACGCCGGCCACATCGCGCAGCCATGCGGCGCGGTAGGTCAGCAGCGCCGCCGAGTCGATGGCGGTGGCCATGTCGCCGATGGCAGCCTGCGTCAACTGCAGGTCCGCCAGCACGCCGCCGAACATCGGCCGCGCGGTGGCACGGGCCAGTGCTTCGTCGAGCGCGGCTCGGCCAAAGCCCAGCGAGGCGGCAGCCACCGACGCACGGAAGATGTCCAGCGTCTTCATGGCCACCTTGAAACCCTGCCCTGCCTCGCCAAGCCTTGCGGTGACGGGCACTCGGCAGTTCTCGAAACGCAGCGTGGCAAGCGGGTGCGGCGCCATCACGTCGATGCGCTCGGCGATGGTCAGGCCCGGCGTGTCCGCATCCACGACAAACGCGGAGATGCCGCGCGCGCCTGGCGCTTCGCCAGTGCGGGCAAAGACGCAATAGAAGTCGGCGATGCCGCCGTTGGAGATCCAGGTCTTGACGCCATCGAGCACGTAGTGATCGCCATCCAGCACGGCACGGCATTGCATGGCGGCGACATCGGAGCCGGCATCGGGTTCGGACAACGCGAACGCGGCAATCGCCTCGCCGCGCGCCACGCGCGGCAGGTAGCGTTCGCGCATGGCGCCGCTGCCGGCCAGCGTGATCGCGCCGCTGCCCAGGCCTTGCATGGCGAAGGCGAAGTCGGCCAGGCCATCATGGCGGGCCAGCGTTTCGCGCAGCATGCACAGCGAGCGCGAGTCGAGCGTGTCGAGCGCGCCGCCGTAGGCGGCTGGCACGCAGTAGCGCAGCCAGCCGGCCGTGCCGAGCTGGCGCACCAGCGCTCGGCAGGCGGCATCGGTGTCGCTGTGGTCGACCTTGAGCGAGGCCGTGGCCCACGCATCGAGCCGTCGCTCTAGTTCACGGTGCGCGTCGTCGAAGAACGGCAGGCAGAGATAACCTTTGTCGGACATGGCTTGCTGTTCCTTTCAGTCGCCTTCGAACACCGGGCGCGTCTTGGCCACGAACGCGTCGTAGGCGCGGCGGAAATCCCGGGTCTGCATGCAGATGGCCTGCGCCTCGGCCTCGGCCTCGATGGCTTCGTCCAGGCCCATATTCCATTCCTGGTGCAGCAGCTTCTTGGTCACGCCGTGGGCGAACGTCGGTCCAGCCGCAATCTGCGCGGCCAGTGCCTGCGCCTCGGCGAGCACAGCGTCCGGCGCATGCAGCGCGTTGAAGAAGCCCCACTGCAGCCCTTCTTCCGCGGTCATCGCGCGGCCGGTGTAAAGCAGCTCGCTCGCACGGCCCTGCCCGATCACGCGCGGCAGCAGCGAGCAGGCGCCCATGTCGGCACCAGCCAGCCCGACCCGCACGAACAGGAAAGCGGTCTTGGCCTGCGCCGTGCCCAGACGCATATCCGAGGCCAGCGCCATCATCGCGCCGGCGCCGGCGCAGATGCCGTCGACGGCGCTGACGATGGGCTGCGGGCAAGCCCGCATGGCCTTGATCAGGTCGCCGGTCATGCGCGTGAATTCCAGCAGCTCCGGCATGGTCATGCGCGTGAGCGGGCCGATGATTTCGTGCACGTCGCCGCCCGAGCAGAAGTTGCCGCCGGCACCGGTGATGACCACCGTCTTGATGTCGGTGGCGTAGCACAGGCCGCGGAACAGGTCGCGCAGCTCGGCGTAGGAATCGAACGTGAGCGGGTTCTTGCGCTCGGGGCGGTTCAGCGTCACGGTGCCGACCTTGCCGTCGGCCGAGACCGACCACAGGAAGTGCCGTGGCTGGTAGCCGGCGAAGCTGCGCTTGTGGTGGCGCATGTCCAGTGCTATTTCGCTCATCTCGTTTCTCGCTTGTTCGTTCTGATGTTCGTTCTGATTCTGGTTGGCTTGCATGCGTTGGCGATCAACCCGCCATGACTTCGCCGCCGGCCACGGCGATCGACTGCCCGGTAATGGCGCTGGCCGATGGCTGGCACAGCCACGCCACGGCGTCCGCGACTTCGTCGGGCTGCACCAGCCGCCCCTGCGGATTGCCCTTGGCCAGTTCGGCGCGGGCCTGCGCCTCGGTACGGCCGGTCTTGCGCACGATGTTGGCGACCGCGTCGCGCACGATGTCGGTTTCCGTATAGCCGGGGCAGACCGCATTGACGGTGACACCACTGCTCGCCGTTTCCAGCGCCAGCGCGCGGGTCAGGCCAATCACGCCGTGCTTGGCCGCGCAATAGGCGCTCACATAACCATAGCCAACCAGCCCGGCCGTGCTGGCCACATTGATGATGCGGCCCCAGCCATTGGCGAGCATGTGCGGCAGCGCGGCCTGCGTGCAGAGAAAGGTGCCGGTGAGGTTGACCTCGAGCATGGATTGCCATAGCGCAAGATCGGTCTTGCCGAACGGCGCGCTGCGCGCCTGGCCGGCATTGTTGATCAGCAGGTCGATGGGCCCTGACTTGCCGGCGGCGTCGGCAAAGGCCGCTGCCACGCTGTCGGCCTGCGAGATATCCGCCGCCACAGTGCAAAGCATGGCGGGCGACACGACCGCCTCGGCCAGCGTATCGGCGGTGGCCGCCAGCGTAGCCGCGTCGCGGCCCAGCAAAGTGACGCTAGCGCCGTGCGAGAGCAGGCGGCGCGCAATGGCAGCACCGATGCCGCGCCCACCGCCCGTAACCAGCGCGTGCCGGCCTTGCAGGGAAAGAAGCGCGTTCATGCTCAGTGATCCTCCGGCTGGCGGGCTTGCTGGGCTTGACGGGCTAGTTGTGCCGCTCGCTCCAGATTGGTCTCGAGCTGGCGCTTGCCGGCCTGGTATTGCTTGGGCCAGGCCAGGTCGCGATGCCCCAGCCGCGCCGCCTCGTGCATGGTCCACGCGGGATCGGCCAGGTGCGGACGGGCAATCGCGCACAGGTCCGCGCGGCCGGCGGCGATGATGCTGTCGACGTGATCCGCCTCGAAGATCGCGCCAACAGCGATGGTGGCGATGCCGGCTTCGTTGCGGATGCGGTCGGCAAACGGCGTCTGGTACATGCGGCCGTACACCGGTGCCTGGTCCGGGCTCACCTGCCCGGACGAGCAGTCGATCATGTCGGCGCCCGCGGCCTTGAAGGCGCGCGCAATCTCGATCGCGTCGTCGGGCGTGATCCCGCCTTCGACCCAGTCGTGGGCCGAGATCCGCACGGACATCGGGCGCTCCTGCGGCCATACGGCACGCACGGCGGCAAAGACTTCCAGCGGGTAGCGCAGCCGCGCTTGCAGCGAGCCGCCGTATTCGTCGCTGCGCTGGTTGGTCAGCGGCGATATGAAGCTGGAGAGCAGGTAGCCGTGGGCGCAGTGCAGTTCCAGCCAGTCGAATCCGGCTTGGGCAGCGCGCCGCGCGCTGGCCACGAAATCGTCGCGCACGGCGTCCATATCGGCGCGGCTCATCTCGCGCGGCACTTGCGAGATGCCTGGCATATACGGCAGCGGCGAAGCCGACAGCACGGGCCAGTTGCCTTCGGCGAGCGGATAGTCCATCTGCTCCCAGCCGAGTTGCGTGGAGCCCTTGCGCCCGGCGTGGCCGATCTGCATGGCGATACGCGCGTCGCTGTTGGCGTGCACGAAATCGACAATCCGGCGCCAGGCATCGCGCTGCTCATCGTTCCACAAGCCCGGGCAGCCCGGGGTGATGCGCGCATCCGGCGAGGTGCAGGTCATTTCCGCCACCACCATGCCCGCGCCGCCGAGCGCGCGCGCGCCCAGGTGCGTCAGGTGGAAGTCGCCCGGCACGCCGTCCTCGCAGGAGTACATGGCCATCGGCGACACCACCACGCGGTTCTTCAAGGTGACATCGCGCACGCGGTACGGCGTGAACATCGGCGGCACGGCGCGAGCCTCGGCCGCCTGCCCGGTGCTGGTGGCCTTGGCGACGTTGGCAGCCGCCTGCCCCGCCAGCCAGCGCTCGAAACCCTCGACGTAGCCGGGGTCTCGCACACGCAGGTTCTCGTGCGAGATGCGCTGCGAGCGCGTCAGCAGCGAATAGGCGAACTGCTCCGGCGCCAAGCCCGCGTAGCGCTCGACATTTTCGAACCACTCGGTGGAGTTGCGCGCGGCATTCTGGATCTTGAGCACTTCTACGCTGCGGGTGGCCTGGTAGCGCTCCAGCGCCTGCGGCAGCACGTCGGCGCCGCCCGCGCCGGCATCGCGGATATTGTTGGCCAGGTCGATGGCGTCTTCCAGCGCCAGCTTGGTGCCGGAGCCGATCGAGAAATGCGCGGTATGCGCGGCGTCGCCCATCAGCACCACCGGCACGCGGCGGCCATCGGCCAGCGTGTTCCAGCGCACCCAGGTGCCGCAGATCACGCGGGGGAAACGAATCCAGTTGGCGGAGCCGCGCAGGTGCGTGGCGTTGCTGATCAGCGCATTGCCATCGAGGTAGCGGGCGAACAGCCGTTCGCAATAGGCCACCCCCTCCTCCTGGCTCATCTGCTCGATGCCGGCGGCACGCCATACATCTTCGGGCGCCTCGACAATAAACGTCGACGTGTTGTCGTCGAAGCGGTAGGCATGGGCCTGGAACCAGCCGTGCTCGGTTTTTTCAAAGGCGAAGGTGAAAGCGTCAAACAGCTTGCGCGTCCCGAGCCAGACAAAGCGGCACAGCCGGGTATCGATATCGGGCTGAAAGGTCTCGGCATAGCGCCCGCGCACGCGGCTGTTGATGCCATCGGCGGCAATCACGATGTCGGCCTGGTATTGCTGCGCCAGTTCCTGGTCGTCCGTCACGTCGGTCTCGAACACCAGGTGCACGCCGAGCGCCTCGCAACGCGCCTGCAGGATGTTGAGCAAGCGCTTGCGACCGATGCCGATAAAGCCATGCCCGCCGGAGCGCAGGGTGCGCCCGCCGATATGAATATCGATATCGTCCCAGTGGTTGAACGCCGCGTTGATCTGCTCCGCGCTGACCGGGTCGGCCTGCTTGAGGTTGTCCATGGTGGCATCGGAGAACACCACGCCCCAGCCAAAGGTGTCATAGGGCCGGTTGCGCTCCACCACGTAGACCTCGTTGGATGGGTCCCGCAGCTTCATCAGCAAGCCGAAGTACAGGCCCGAGGGGCCACCGCCGATACAGAGCACTCGCATTTTTTCGTCTCCTGCGTGCCGGCGTGGCCCCTGGGATTCTGAGTTCCAGGAGAGCCGTGCGGCACATGCGATGCGCGGTAGCGCATCTAGATCATGCTTAAATATTTGATACTTAAAATATTAGTCGGCATGCGCCCCCCTGGCAAGGACAATCTTTTGCGCAGTGCAGCGCCCGCCGGAAGGCGGGCGCCCCTGCCTTCAGCCTTGCATCGCTGTCTGCAACTGCGCGAGTGCGGTGGAATCCTCAATCGTGGTCAGGTCGCCCGGGTCGCGCCCTTCCGCCACCGCTTGCATGGCGCGGCGCAGCAGCTTGCCGGAACGCGTCTTGGGCAGCGCATTGACAAAGAACACGCGTGCCGGGCGCGCCACCGCCCCCAGTTGCTGGTCCACCGTCTTCATCACATCGGCCTCCAGCACCACCCGGTCTGCCTGGGTGGCGGTACGGCCCGCATCGCGCACGATCACAAAGGCCATCGCCACCTGGCCCTTGAGCGCATCGTGCACGCCCACCACCGCTACCTCGGCCACTGCCGGGTGCGACGAAATGCTCTCCTCGATCTCGCGCGTGCCAAGACGGTGGCCGGCCACGTTGATCACATCGTCGGTACGGCCGAGGATAAAGATATAACCATCCTCGTCCTGCACACCCCAGTCGAACGTGGAATAGCAGCGCCGTCCCGGCACGCCGGACCAATACGTCTTGACGAAGCGTTCGTCGTCGCCCCATACCGTGGTCATGCAGCCCGGCGGCAGCGGCCCGCCGATGGCGACCACGCCCTTTTGCCCCGGCGGGCATTCGGCCCCGGTGGCCTCGTCGACGATCTTCAGGTCGTAGCCGTACACCGGCACGCCCGGCGAGCCGAGCTTGGCCGGCAGCGGGTCAAGGCCGCGCTGGATCGCGATGATCGGCCAGCCCGTCTCGGTCTGCCAGTAGTTGTCCACCACTGGCTTGCCGATGCCCTGCTGGATCCAGCTCGCGGTGGGCTCATCCAACGGCTCGCCCGCCAGGAACAGCAGGCGCAGGCTGGACAGGTCGTAGCGCGTGAGCCAGGCCGGGTCCTGCTTCTTCAGCACGCGAATGGCGGTGGGCGCGCTGAACATGATGTTCACGCGGTACTGCTCCACCAGCTGCCACAGGATGCCGCCGTCCGGGCGGATCGGCGTGCCTTCGTACATGATCGTGGCCATGCCCGCCAGCAGCGGCCCGTAGACGATATAGCTGTGCCCCACCACCCAGCCGATATCGGAACTGGAAAACATGGTGTCGCCAGCCTTGCCGCAGAAGATGTACTCCATCGAGGCCGCCAGCGCGACCGCGTAGCCGCCCGTATCGCGCTGCACGCCCTTGGGCTTGCCGGTGGTGCCGGACGTGTAAAGCACGTAGGACGGCTCGCTCGATTCGAGCCATACGCACGGCACGCGCGCCGCGCCAACGCGCTCGCGCCAGGCGCCATAGTTTTCATCGCGGCCAGGCGTGAGCGTCATCGGCGAAAGCTGGCGATCCACCAGCAGCACGCGCTCCGGCTTGTGCGTGGCCAGTTTCACCGCCTCGTCCAGCAACGGCTTGTAGGGCACCACCTTGCCGGCGCGCGAGCCGGCATCCGCGCTGACGATCACGCGCGGCTGCGCATCGTCGATGCGCGCGGCCAGGCTCACCGAGGCAAAGCCGCCGAACACGACGGAATGAATGGCGCCAATGCGCGCGCAGGCCAGCATGGCAAACGCGGCCTCGGGAATCATCGGCATGTAGATCAGCACGCGGTCGCCCTTTACCACACCCAGCTGCTGCAGGATTGCGGCCATGCGGTTGACCTCGTCGTGCAATTCGGCATAGCTGTAGGTGCGGTGCTGGCCGGTTTCAGTCGATACGTAGATCAGCGCGGCCTGGTCCGCGCGCTCGGCCAGATGACGATCGACGGCGTTATGGCAAAGATTGGTGCGGCCACCGACGAACCACCGGGTGAATGGCGGGCGGCTGTCGTCCAGCACGGTGTCGAACGGGGTTTCCCAGTCGATGCGGCGAGCCTGTTCAGCCCAGAAGCCTTCAGGGTCGCTCAGCGAACGGGCATGCAAGGCACGGGTAGCCGTCATGGCTTGTCTCCTCCGCTTGGATGCGGGTTGTTGGTTTGTTTGTAGGGTTGTTTGTTGGTTTATTGATTTGCTGCCGCTAGTTTGCCACCACCGGGGCGGCACGGCGCCTGGCATGCCGTGGCCGATCCGGGCCACTGGTTTGCGCAGTCTGCGCATGCCGCCTTACGCAAGGCTTACCCACGATGCACCGCACCAGGCAAAAGGGCGTGCCATTGGCACGCCCTTGATCTGGCTCAAACCCACTACCGCTTCAGCGCGCGTGCGCCTTGGTCTTCGCCGGCCCCGCCGCTGATTTGCTGGCCACCTTGGCACTGGCCGGCTTGGCGCTGGCCTTGGCTGCCGAAACGGTCGGCACGGGCTTGGCCGATGACCTTGCCGTGGCCGCGGCGCCCTTGCGCGGCGCGGCCTCGACCGTCACGCGCTGGCGCGGCGCGGCATGCCCCTTGGCCGATCCCCGCACCGGCTCGGCCCGAACGGGAACCAGCGCGGAAGCGGTGGGCGCCGGGTCGGGCGCGCTGACGAAGCGGGAGCGCGCCGGCACCATCAGCACCAGGCTCTGCCCCGCCACCAGCTTGGTGCCGGAGAGCTTGTTCCAGGACTGCACCTGGCCAGCCGACACGCCATAGCGATGCGCAAGCGTTGCCACCGTATCGCGCCGCCCGGCCCGCACCACCACGCGGCGCGCGTCCGGCACATCCGGCTCCATGGCCATCGTGGCGCTTTCAGCCAGCGTGGCGCTGATGTCCTGGTTGTGATCCTCGGAGCGCGGCACTACCACGGTGGAGCCGGCCTTCAGCCGCATGCCCTTGGGAATGCGGTTGATCTCGCGAATCGTGTCCGCATCGATGTTCAGCCGTGCCGCCAGTGCCTCGATGCGCTCGCGGTTATCCACCGTCACGGCCGTCCAGCTCGACAGGCCGCCACGGTAGGTGTTCAGGTTGTACTGGAAGCGCTCGGCGTTGTCGAAGGGCAGCAGGATCTGTGGATTTGCCGCGCCCAGGATCACTGGCCGGTTGAAGGACGGATTGAGCGCCTTGAACTCGTCGAGCGGCAGGTTGGCGAGCTTGGCCGCCAGCTTGACGTCGATGTCGCGCGAGGTGGTCACCGTGACAAAGTACGGATGATCCGGAATATCCGGCAGCTTCACCCCATACATCTGGGGATTGGCAATGATGTTCTTGACCGCCTGCAGCTTCGGCACGTAATAGCGCGTCTCGTTAGGCATGTTCAAGCTGGCGTAGTCGGTCGGCAGCCCGCGCGCCTGGTTGCGCGCGATGGCGCGCGACACCGCGCCCTCGCCCCAGTTATACGCCGCCAGCGCCAGTTGCCAGTCGCCGAACATGTCATACAGCCGCTGCAGGTAGTCCAGCGCCGCGTCGGTCGAGGCCAGCACATCCCGCCGCTCGTCGCGGAACATGTTCTGCTTCAGGTTGTAGCTCTTGCCGGTGCTGGGAATGAACTGCCACATGCCGGCCGCCTTGGCGGTGGACTCGGCCTGCGGGTTGAACGCGCTCTCCACGAACGGCAGCAGCGCCAGCTCCGTGGGCATTTTGCGGCGCTCCAGCTCCTCGACAATATGATAGAGGTAGCGGCTCGAGCGCCCCACCATCCGTTCCATGTATTCCGGGCGCTGCGCGTACCACTGCGTGCGATCGTCAACCAGCGTGCCTTCCAGGTCCGGCATGCCGAAGCCGCGGCGGATGCGGTCCCAGATGTCGCTCGACGGCCCGCGCAGCCAGTCCAGGCTGTCGCGGTCCACGTTGATGACACCTGCGCTGTTGATCGAATTGAGCGGATCAGGCTTGGAAATCGCGGGCCTGGAAGCGGAGGCGGTCGCTGTGGCGCCATCGGCGCCCTCGGGCGGAGTGGGCGTGCTGGCACACGCTGCAAGCAGCGCGGCACACGCAACTACCGCCAGTAATCGACCAATTTTCATTAAGTTCTCAAATCGTGACGCTAAAAATTTGCCTGATGCTAAGAAAAAGCGGCTTTCGCGTCAATGAAATTCTCCCTGCCGCGGCACCGGGCCGAGGCCGACAGGGACGTATCGGGTACGTGAAAAATGCCGTCCCGGCCAAGCGCGCCCAAGGCTTGCGGGCACACGGAAGGACGTAACGGCAAGCGGGGATCAGCGCAAATCAGCGGAAATTATCTTTCCAGCCGCGCAGCGCGCCAAAGGCCGCCGCGTCATTGCCGGCCACCCCGCCAGCGTGGGCCGCCACCGCCTCGCGCACCGCGGGCACGCGCGAGCGCAGGAAGGGATTGACCTCGCGCTCCTGCCCGATGGTGGTCGGCACGGTCGGTGTACCGACCGCGCGCAACGCATCCACCCGTGCCTCCCAGGCCGCCAGCTCGGCATTATGCGGCTCCACCGCGCGGGCGAACCGCACATTGCTGCGGGTGTACTCGTGGGCGCAGTACACCCGGGTGGCGCAGGGCAGCGCCGCCAGCTTGTCCAGCGACGACAACATCTGCGCCGGCGAGCCCTCGAACAGGCGGCCGCAGCCGCTGGCAAACAGCGTATCGCCGCAGAAGACCGACGGCCCCGCGCCCGGCAGGTCCGCCACGTACGCGACATGACCAGCAGTATGGCCCGGCACGTCGAGCACCTTGAGTTGCAGCGACGGATGCGCCACGTCTACGGTATCGCCCTCGCGCACCGCCACGGTACGAGCGCCGATGCGCTCGCCGGCCGGGCCAATGACCGGCAACGGGGCGCCATCCGGCGCGGTGGGATGCGCCGCCAGCAACCCGGCCACCCCGCCCTGGTGATCGCCGTGGTGATGGGTGATTACAATAGCGCCCAGCGTCAGCCCCTCGCGTGCCAGGAAGGCTTCGACCGGCGCGGCTTCGCCCGGGTCGACCACGGCGGCGCAGTGACCGTCGTGGATTGCCCAGATATAGTTATCCTGGAATGCGGGAATCGGCTCCACCTTCAACATGCGTGCTCCTATGTCCAAGCGTCCGATTATAAATTGGGAAGACTGGCTTGCCTCGCCACCCGGGCAATACATGCTCCAGTGGGAGCAGGCGCAGTACGACCGGACCGTGGTGGATATCTTCGGCTACCACGCGGTGCAGCTCGGCCTGCCGCACATCGACACCCTGCGCGAGAACCGCATGCCGTTCTCCGCACTGGCGCTTGCCCCCGGCAACGGACCCCACGGCCCACGGGCACAGGCCGATTCGCGCCAGTTGCTGTGCCGCTTCGACGAACTACCATTCGAGACGCAGAGTATCGATTTGATCACCCTGCCCCACATCCTGGAGTTTTCGGAAGACCCGCACGAGGTGCTGCGCGAAGTGTCCCGCGTGCTGATGCCGGAAGGCCGGGTGGTGGTGACCTGCTTCAACCCCATGAGCCTGTGGGGCGCCCGCCAAGGCCTCAAGCGACTCGGCGCCGACCCATTCCTGCCCAACGACAGCCAGTCCATCGGCTTCGTGCGCATCAAGGACTGGCTCAAACTCCTGGGTTTCGATATTATCCGCGGCCGGTTCGGCTGCTATTGCCCGCCATACCACACGGAGCGCTGGCTGCAGCGCGCCGCCTTCATGGAGAAGGCCGGCGACCGCTGGTGGCCGATCTTCGGTTCAGTCTATATGATCTCGGCGGTCAAGCGCGTGCGCAATATCCGCCTGGTCGGTCCCGCCTGGAAGAGCCCCAAGGCTGCCCTGTCGCCAGTCGCCGCGCCGGTGGCGACCCCCACGGGCACCCACGGCAAGTCCCCCGGCGACGAGCATTAAGCGCCATCCAGGCGCTGCCGCCCCCAATCACCCCGGTTGGCCCCACCTCATCGCGGTGCCACCTTTAGCTTATCCAATACCCAATGGAACCCAGCGAAATCGAAGACGTCATCATCTATTCGGACGGCGCCTGCAAAGGCAACCCCGGGCGCGGCGGCTGGGGCGCCGTGCTGGTGTCCGGCACCAACGAGAAAGAGCTGTTCGGCGGCGAAGCCCTCACCACCAACAACCGCATGGAAATGACGGCCGTGATCGAGGCCCTGCGCGCGCTCAAGCGCCGCTGCCGGATCAAGGTCTACACCGACTCCCAATACGTGCAGAAGGGCATCGGCGAATGGCTGCCGGGCTGGAAGGCCCGCGGCTGGAAGACGGCCGACAAGAAGCCGGTAAAGAATGCCGACCTCTGGCAGGAAATGGACAAGCTCGCGCAGCAGCACGACATCACCTGGCACTGGGTCCGCGGCCACAACGGCCACCCCGGCAACGAACGCGCCGATGCCCTTGCCAACCGTGGCGTCGACTCGCTCAAGGGATAAAGCCGGCCCCGTACCGCCTCATAGCGCCCCACACCGGCCCGCCCCCCCCGACCCACCGGTTAGAATGCCCGCCATGCGACAGATCGTTCTCGACACAGAAACCACCGGCCTGAGCGCCGCCACCGGCGACCGCCTGATTGAAATCGGCTGCGTGGAGCTGCTCAACCGCCGCCTCACGGGCAGGCATCTGCACTTCTACGTCAACCCGGAACGCGATATCGACGAAGGCGCGATCGCGGTGCACGGCATCACCGTGGACTTCCTGGCCGACAAGCCCAAGTTTGCGGAAGTGGTCAACGAGATCCGGGACTTCGTCCAGGACGCCGAGCTGATCATCCACAACGCGCCCTTCGACCTTGGCTTCCTCGACATGGAGTTCAAGCTTGTCGGGCTGCCGCCGTTTCGCGAGCACGCTGGCAATGTGATCGACACCCTGCGCGAAGCCCGCCAGATGTTCCCCGGCAAGCGCAACTCGCTGGACGCCCTGTGCGACCGCCTGGGCGTCAGCAATGCCCACCGTACCTTGCACGGCGCATTGCTCGATGCCGAGCTGCTGGCCGAGGTCTACCTCGCCATGACGCGCGGCCAGAACTCGCTGGTGATCGACATGCTCGACGGCGGCGGCGCCGAGAGCGACGCAGTGGCCGCCACCGACCTCTCCCGCCTCGACCTGCCCGTGCTGATGGCCAGCGAAGATGAAGCCACCGCCCACCTGGCGGTGCTCAAGCAGCTGGAAAAGGCGAGCGGCGGCAAGGTCGTATGGAAGGAAGCGCCGCCGGCGACCGAAGCGGCATAGACGGGGCAAGATTGCCGGCCGAAAGTAGCCAACGGATTTTTTGCAGAAATTTCCAGGAAGGGCTTTACAAGATACAACGGCACTGACATAATCTTGTTTCTCTGCAGCACAGCAGTAACAGCGCAGCAGCAGGGGTGGTTAGCTCAGCGGTAGAGCACTGCCTTCACACGGCAGGGGTCACAGGTTCAATCCCTGTACCACCCACCAAATTAGTGGCTAGCAACTGCCTACGTTGCCGAAAAACCCAGACAGCGAAAGCTCTCTGGGTTTTTTGTTGCCTGGCATCGGCCAACGTACGTAATCGGTACTCATCGGTACTCATCCCCGCCTTGGCACTGAGCGACGCCCGGCAGCCCAGGCCGCGAGAGTCAGCTCAGCCAATCATTTGCCGAGCCCCTGCTGCTTACCCTGGTGCTGATTACGCGGCGTATCCTGGCAGGCCGACAGCCAGCTTGCCTTTTGCCAGCGTGATGCCTCGCCGGACCGCAGCGTGGAAGTCGGCGCTAAGGTCCTCGACGGCGATGGCGCGGCGAAAGAAGTCCGCCCACACGAATTCCGCAAAGGCGGTAGGCGTCTTGGTGTAGCCACCAGCGTCCCGCACATACCCGGCCAGCGACCGATATGGATCGTCGACCAGTTTCTCCAGGTGATGGGGAACCGCAGCGTAGCAGTGCCGCACGCCGTGTTCATCCAGGGGATGAACCCATAGGCTCTTGTCCATCTCCACCCAGAAATCATCCTGCGCGCAAGCCGACAGATCGGCCTCCACGGTGAAAAAGCCATTGGTGACGCCGGCCTCCAAGGCTGCCCGCCCGAGATGATGGTGGTCGGTGATGTAAAGCTTGCCGCCCGGCCCGTTTACCGCCGGGATCGGATGGGCCTGCAGGAACTCGCGCTGCTCCGCAGGCTTCAGCGAGGCCAGGTGTTTCTTTTTGTCCTGCACTTCGATCATGCCCACCGTCAGCTGCGTCGGGTGGAGTTCGTGAATCAAGGATTCGCGGACCGCTGCCATGTTGCCCTCCTCTTCATTCTTCCGCACAGGTTTTGCACAAGGCAAGATTAGCAGGCATATCGCCAACGATCAGAACGAATAAGGGATGGGTGCCCGGGAGGGCAGTCAAGGCAGATGCGGATTTCGCTCGCCGTCAGGTGCGCCGATAGTGCCGTCGGCAACGCCGGGCGGGTCTTCCCCGCACCTTGGGTTCGCGATGAAAGATGGCCCGGATCGCGAACGCGTACACCCCGACGATCAGCAGGGCAACGACAAGGAGGGAGAAAACCGGCATGATGGGCTCCGATTGGGCCTGCTCGAACGCTCATCGACCATGGCCGCCGCCATGGCCGCCACCGTTGTGACCACCACCATGACCACCGCCATGGCCCTCGCCGTGGCCGCCATGACCATGGTGACCATCCCCGCCGTGACCACCACCATGGAAGAACACGGCACCACCCCCATAAAACCCGGGCCACCAGCCGTAGTCATAGTAGGGGCCATAGGGGTAAGCGGGATAGTACGCGCCATAAGGATAAGTGCCTTCGGCCGGATAGCCATAGCCGTAGGCGTCATATGCAGGCACTGCCGCGCACCCGGCTAGCGCCATGGCCGCACCAATTGTGAGGATTCTGATACATGTGCCCATCGCCAATTCCTGACGCGTTCGTGTAGTTAGACACGAATTTCCAGCGCACATTCCAGGCCCCGCCGGGTTCAATGCCGGATTTGCATGGCGCGGGGAAGGCGCGGTGCTTGCCCGTTACCCCCAGGCGACAAGCCGGTGGCACCGGCCTGGCCAGCGCCCTACAAATTAACGACTGCCCCACCTTCCGACGGCCGATAGTCCAGCAACCGGGATAGCTCCCCCGCCGCACTCCTCACCTGTTCCACCATGCCATCGAGCCGCTCCGGATCGATCCGCGAAGCCGGGATGGTGGCGCCAAGCGCCGCCGCCACCTTGCCGCTGCGGTCCCGCACCGGCGCGGCGATGGTCGAGATGCTGGTTTCGAAGAAGCCTTCCTGCAGCACGTACCCGCGCTGGCGGTCGCGCTGGACCATGTCGAACAGTGCTTCGACGGTCTTGGGCGTGCTCTCCGAGAAAACTTCCAGCTGCGGCTCGGGATAGAGTTCACGCAGTTCCGCCAGCGTCAGGTCTTCAAGCAGCACGCGGCCAAGCACGGTGGCATGCGCCGGCAGCCGGGTGCCGACGTTGACCGAGCTGGCGAACGGCGTAGGCGCCACGGACTTGGCCACGTAGACGATGGAGCGGCCGTCACGCACCACCAGGTTGCATGGGTAGTTGATCTCGTCGCGCAGGCGGTCCAGCAGCGGCCGGCCGAGCTCGGTCAGCTCCAGCGAGGCGAGGTAGTCGAAGCCAAGACGCAGTACCGCCATGCCGAGCCGGAATTCACGGCCGCCATCGGTACGCTCGACAAAGCCCATCATCTCCAGCGTGGTCAGCAGGCGGAACACCGTGGAGCGCGGGACCTGCAGCCGGCGCGCCAGTTCGGCGGCGGACAGTGTCCGCTCGTTGCGGCTGAACTCGCCCAGCAGGCGCAGGCCGCGCTCCAGCCCCGGCACGATGTACTTGTCCTGGAGATCGGTAGGCTCGAGGGCATCTGTCATGGTGATATCTCTGCGAATGAGTACTTTGGCGTGCCATATGGTAACGGCTTTGGCTTCGGCCCTGCCCTGCGGCCCGGCCGGTGCGGATGACGCACCTTGCATCCCGATGCGCCACCCGCGACTGTCCGATATAACACGCCCTGCATCTATCCTCCAGCACTTCCATCACCAAAGCCGCGCACGCTCACTTCAGATAGTCCCGCAGCCAGGCGCCGCACTCGCCCGCGTGCTGTGCCGGCCAGCGCACGGTAATGGTCGCATTGGGCTGGCGCACTTCGATGCAGATATCCGTGAGCGGGCCCCTGTCCACGGCGGGCGCGGGCGAGAACAAGCGCGACCACCAGCCTGTGCTGCGATTGGGGCTGGCTTGTACGGTGTGAGCCGGGATGACGGCCGGGCGAGCGGGAATCCCCTCGATGGCGGAGGCGGGCGAGGCGGGCGAAGGGGCCTGCTCCTTCGCTGCCGTTTGCGCCGCAGCCGATGCTGCGGGCGCTGCGGACGCCACAGCCGGCGGCGCCTCGGCAGGCGCCGCCAACCGCGCCGACAAATTCGTGCCGAACTCCTCCCACATCCGGTCCGCCTTCGTCTTCATCACGCCCAGGCCGAACGTGCCAAGGCGGCCCAGCACGTCCACGTTGATCTTCATGCGCAGTTCGGTCTTGCCGTCGGGCTGCCCGGTCAGGAAGATCTCGCTGGACTGCTTGAGCGAGCTGGCCACGGAGGCGTCCTCGCCCGTGCCTTCGCTACGCAGGTAGCTGGGCGCGCGCATCTCCACGATGGTGGTCTTGATCTTGAAGCGCGCGCTGACAAAGGCGATCTTGACCTGGATGTGCGAGATGTACTCCACATCGCTGACCACCTCGATCGACTGCATGCCCGGCACGCAGCCGCCCATCACATTGGGATCGAGCAGCAGCGCCCAAACTTGCGCCGGCGCTGCGCCGACGATCAGGGTTTTTTCAATTTCCACGCATTTTCTCCGCGGCGGACAGAATGGATTCGACGATGCCGACGTAACCGGTGCAGCGGCACAGGTTGCCGTTCAGGCCGGAGCGGACTTCCTCTTCTGTCGGGTTGGGGTTATGCGCCAGCATGGCGCAGGAGGTCATCAGGAAGCCAGGGGTGCAGTAGCCGCACTGCAGGCCGCCGCACGCCATGAAACTTTGCTGCAGCGGATGCAGTTCGCCGCCGGCGCTGAGGCCTTCGACGGTGGTCACGTCGCGCCCGCGTGCCTGCACGGCAAGCATCAGGCAGGACTTCATGACTTCGCCGTCCACCAGCACGGAGCAAGCGCCGCAGATACCGGTCTCGCAGCCGCGCTTGGTGCCGGTCAGGTTGAGGTCGTCGCGCAGCAGGTCCGACAACAGGCGCCGCGCGGGCACTTCCACGCTGTGGTCTTCGCCGTTGACGATGAGTTCGATATGGATCTTTTGCATGGGGAATCCTTAGTCCGCCGCCAGCCCGAATAGCGTAGCGATGCTTCGCCGCGCCACGGTCCGTACCATCTCGCGGCGATAGTCCGCGTTGCCGCGCAGATCAGAAACGGGGTCGATGTCCGCGGCGACGATGTCCGCCGCCTCGGCGGCCACTTCGGGCGTGACGGCCTTGCCGGCCAGGAACGCCTCGGCGCGCCGCAGCCGCGCCGGAATCGGCGTGGATGCGCCGACCGCAAGGCGAGCCTCGATACACGTGGCGCCAGTCCGGCGAGCCAGCAGCGCGACGCTGGCCAGCGGCCGGTGCTCGGCAGCCGTGCGCAGGAAACGGGCGTAGTGGCCGAGCGCATCCGGCGCCGGCGCGGGAATGCGGATCTCGGTCACGATCTCATCGGGCTCGAGCGCCGTGGTGTAGTAGTCGACCAGGAACGCCTCCATCTCCAGCACGCGCTCGCCGCTCCTGCCGGCGAGCACAACCTGCGCCCCCAGCGCCATCAGGCAACCCGGCGGATCGGTGGCGGGATCGGCATAGCAAAGGTTGCCGCCGAGCGTGCCCTGGTTGCGCACCTGCGGATTGGCCACGCGCCCTGCCATGCTGGCCAGCATGGGGTAATGCGCCTGCACCAGCTTTGAGCGCGCCACCTGCGCATGCAAGGCCAGCGCGCCGATGCGCAAGCCGGTGCGCGGATCGAACTCGATCTTGCGCAGTGCATCGAGTTGGCCGAGCGATACCAGGTGGGTGGGCGTGAGCATGCGCTGGCGCATGCCGAGCATCAGCGCGGTGCCGCCTGCGATTACCCTACACGCGTCGCCCAGGTCGGCCAGCATGCGGCTGGCTTCCTGCACCGAGCCGGGCTCCAGAAATTCGAAATTACGCATGGCGCGCCTCCTTTTCCTTGCGCTCGCACAGTGCGGCCAGCACCTTCTCCGGCGTGATGGGCAGCGAAGCAATGCGCACGCCAATGGCGTCATAGACCGCATTGGCAATGGCCGCCGCGCCCGGCAGGATCGCGGTTTCGCTGGCGCCCTTGGCGCCATAGGGCCCGTTGGGCTCAACGGACTCGACCACCTCCGTGCGCAGCGCGGGCACCGCGTCAGCGGTCGGCATGGTGTAGTCGGCGAAGTTGCCGTTCAGGATGCGGCCATCCTCGACCTGCATATGCTCGTACAGCGTCCAGCCGATCGCCTGCACGGTGGCGCCATGCGTCTGGCCGTGCACGGCCAGCGGGTTGATGGCCTTGCCGCAGTCGTCCGACACGAAGCTGTCGATCAACGTGACCTGCCCGGTCACCGTGTCCACTTCCACTTCGACAGCCTGCGCCGCGAATGAGTAGGCCGGCGCGATGTTGCCGTAGTAGCTGGCGTCGTGCATCACGGTGGGCGCATCGTAGGTGGCGCGCACCATCAGGCCTTCGCCGCCATGGCGGAAGATATGCAGCCGTGCAATCTCGGCAAGCGTGGCGCGCTTGGTGTCGTCATTGCGGGCGCGGATCACGCCGTCGAGCAGGTCCAGTTCATCCTGTGGCACGCCGAGCTTCTCAGCGGCCACGGCCAGCAGTTTCTGCTTCGCCTCGCGCGCGGCCCGCATCACTGCGTTGCCGGAAATGATGGTGACGCGCGATGCCAGCGAGCCGAGGCAGAACGGCGCCACATCGGTATCCGGCGCGCTCACGGTGACATGCGATAGCGCAATGCCCAGCTCCTGGGCACAGATCTGGCTGAGCATGGTGTTGGCGCCCTGCCCCATGTCGCACTCGCCGGTGAGCAGCATGACGCGCCCGTCCTCGTTGACCTTGAGCACGATGGTGGAGCCGTCCCAGTTGCCCAGCGTGCGGTTGCCGCTGACGTGCATGGCGGCCGCGATGCCGAGCCCGCGCCGGCGCGTGCCGGTTCGCCGCGAGGCATCGGCGCGGCGCGCATCCCACTGGATCGCTTCGCGCGCCTGCTCGAGGCATTCCACCAGGCCGCTGCTGCCGATCTTCCAGCCATGCACGCTGGTGTCCCCGGAGCGGATGGCATTGCGCTTGTGGATTTCGATGGGGTCCATGCCGAGCATTTCGGCCAGCATGGTGAGGTGGCTGTTCAGCGGGAACTGCATCTGCTGGCCGCCAAAGCCGCGGAACGCGCCGCGCGGCGGATTGTTGGTATAGGCGAGCACGGCGTTGGAGCGCACGTTCGCCAAGCGATGCATGTTGTCGCTGCGCATGGCGCTCACGTGCATCACGTCGCCAGCCAGGCCTGCATAGGCGCCGCACTCGGCCACGATATTGACGTCCTTGGCGACGATCATCCCTTGCGCGTCCAGGCCCATCTTCAGCCAGACCCGCGCCGGCACGCTGGAGCGCGCGCCGAGAAAATCCTCGAGCCGGTTGTTGACGAGGCGCACCGGGCGGTCGAGCCGCGTTGCCAGCAAGGCGGCGATCAGGCTGTTGCTCTCCTCCACGATCTTGGCGCCAAAGCCGCCGCCGGTGACCGCCTGGATCACGCGGATGGTGGACACCGGCCGGTCCAGCGCTTCGGCCAGCCGCGCGCGCGCCAGGAACACGGACTGCGTCGAGGCCCAGACCGTGAGCCGGCCATTGCCATCCTGGGCGGCCACGGTGGCCATCGGCTCCAGGTAGCCGGGATACTGCGAATGCATGTCGTACGTGGCCTCGTAGACCACCGCGGCGCGGGCGAAGCCGGCTTCGACGTCGCCGCGCTCGATATGCATCTCATGGGCGATATTGCGCGTGCCCGGGTGCAGCTCCGCCGCGCCATCGGCAAGCGCTGCATCGGGGCTGAAGATGGCGGGCAGTTCTTCGTACTCCACGCGGATCAGGTCCAGTGCATCGCGCGCGGTTTCCTCATCCACCGCGACCACCGCGGCAACCTCCTCACCCACGTGGCGGACCACGCCAGCGGCAAGAATGCGCTGCTCCTTGCGATGCGTGCCCCACAGCCGCGACGGCGTGTCCTCGCCGGTCAGGACCAGCTTGACGCCCCGCAGCGCGCGCGCCGCCGCGGTGTCGATGCGAACGATGCGGGCATGCGGATACGGGCTGCGCAGCACCTTGGCGTGCAGCATGCCGGCCTGCTTGATGTCGCCGGCATACACAGCCCTGCCCATCACCTTCTCCCGCGCCGTCACTTGCGGCGTGGCGCTTCCCACTGTCGACGTGCTCATGCCGACCTCCTGCTAGTCAGAAAACCACTGAAAACCATGAAGACGCCGGCGAGCGTTGCCGCCGGCGTCGCGTCACTCGGCGGTAATGCCGAAATCCTTGATGACCTTGCCCAGCCGCTCGTAGTCGGCAGCATTGATCTTTTCCAGCACGGCGGGCGCGCCGCCCACCGGCACCGCGCCAAAGGTGGCCATCTTCTCGGCGATGTCCGGCATCTTGACGATCTCGTTGAGCTGCTCATTGAGCAGCTTCACCACCTCCGCCGGCGTGCCCTTGGGCGCCATGACGCCGTGCCATGCGCCTACGATGACGTCCTTGTAGCCAAGCTCGGACAGCGTCGGCACATTGGGCAGCAGCGCAGAGCGCTTCGGATCGGTCACGGCCAGCGCAAGCAGCTTGCCCGTGTTGATGTACTGGGCCACCGGCCCCAGCGTCACGTAGGCGAAGTTGACGTGGCCCGCGACGACATCATTGACGGCGGGCGCAACGCCCCGGTACGGCACATGCTGGATCTTCACGCCAGCGGCGCGGTTCAGCCACTCGCCGGCGATATGCATGGGCGAACCCGCGCCGGGGGTGGCATATGTCAGCGGCTTGCCTGCCTTCGCCGCGGCCACCATTTCCTGCACGGTCTTGATGCCGGCGCCCGGATACGCCACCAGCAGCACGGTCTGCGTGCCAGTCTGGATGACCGGGGTGAAGCCATGCAGCGCGTCGTAGCTAGCGCTGGCGGGGAGCTTGAGCACCATCGGCGCCGTCGTGAATGGGTTGGGTGTGAACAGCAGCGTGTAGCCGTCGGCCGGCGCGCGTCCAACCATGGCGTTGCCGACCACACCGCCGGCGCCCGGCTTGTTCTCCACGATCACCGGCTGCTTGAGGCGCATCGACAGCTTCTCCGCGTACATGCGCGCCATGGAGTCCGTGTCGCCGCCCGGCGGATAGGCGACCACGATCGTGACCGGTTTGGCGGGATAACCGAGCGCAAAGGCACTGCCGCCTCCCAGGGCAATCGCGGCGAGCGCTGTGGCAAGGACGAGTCGGCGGGCAAGGTTCATCTACGGCTCCTGTGGGGGCGCTCCACTTCAGCGGGGAATGGCATGGTGGGTGCGGGGTTAGGCACGGCTAAGGGACGGGAACGCATTCGATGTGCGTTTTATTAGCGAAACATTAGTTCAGGAGAGGAACGTACCATTCATACTAAAATGCTAACGTTGACTACTCAACTTACGTTAATCCCCAATTGACATACATGTTTTTTATAAAATCAAAAAGGAGAGAATCATGACGAGAAGGAGGCAGCACATCGGAGTCCCTATGAGACAATCGGCTCCGCCCTCCCCTGATCAGCCGCCGTCCAGCGGCATCTCCTGAAAGACATGGATCCGATGAAGCGCGCGGCCGGAACGACAACCGACACCGGCGACAAGGCAATGCCCCCGAAAACCGACTGCCCCTGGGCGCAACTGGACGAGCAAGGCAGCGGACTCGATGTCGACGACTTCCTGACGACGATGCTCAGCCAGTTGGTCAACGCGCTGCGGCGCACCGTGACGCTGCCCTACGCCGAGCAGTTCGCGCTCACGGTGCCCGAGTGGCGCCTGCTGGCCCTGCTGGCGCACGCACGGCAGCTGCCCTTTGCAGAACTGGTGCTGCAATCCACATCGGACAAGGCGCTGGTGAGCCGCACGCTGCGGCTGCTCGAAGGCCGCGGGCTGGTGAAGCTGGATGCCGAGGGCAACACCCCGCGCAAGAAGCTGATCTGCAGCATCACGCCGGAAGGCCTGGCGTTGCATGAGCAAGTGATGCCGCTGGCCAGAAAGGGCCAGGCGGAGGTGATCCGGCTGCTGGAGCCGGAGGAGCGCCGAGCGATGTACCACGCGCTGAGGAAGCTGCACGGCCTGTGCGTGACGCCCGGGCGCGGCGGGGGCGAGGGCGAGTAAGCGCGCACGAGAACGAACAAAGCCCGTGGCAGCTGGCGCTGCCACGGGCTTCATGTCGTGCTTCGCGGATCAGGCCTCGAGTTGCTCGAGCACCTTGCCCTTGGTCTCGATGCCAAGGAAGTGGATGGTCAGCGCCGCCACGAACGGCACCGTCGCCAGCGCGTAGAAAGCGGTGCTGAGATTGCCCGAGCCGATCGTGCTGGCCACCAGCGTCGGCGCGAAGATCGCCGCCAGCTTCAGCCACGCGCCCCCAAAGCCGCAGCCCATGGCGCGGATGCTGGTGGGATACAGCTCTGGCGTGTACACGTAGGCCGTGATAAAGCCACTGGCCAGGAAACCGAGCGAGAGCGCGCAGAGCCCGGCCACGACGTACACCGACTCCGCGTGGAACACGCCGGCCAGCGCCAGCGATATCGCGCACAGGATGAACGAGACGTTGATCACCGGCTTGCGGCCCACCTTGTCGACGATCATCGCGCACACCAGCGAGCCGATCACCCCAAGCACCGATGCGCCCGCGGCCAGGTTCAGCGCCAGCTGCAGCGGCGCGTGATACACCGTCTTGTAGATCGTCGGCAACCAGGTCGACAGCCCGTACTGGATAAAGCCGCAGGTCGCCCACAACATCCACACCGCCAGCGTGCGGCCAATATAGGCCTTGCTCAGCAGATCCCGGACACGCCGGCGCGGGTGCTTGCCGGTCATCGCATCGTAGGCGGACACATCGCCCAGCGGCGCCAGCGGCCCCTTGGCCCGCGACTCGAACTGCGCGAGCGCGCGGTCGGCCTCGGCCAGGCGCCCCTTCTCCGCCAGCCAGCGCGGCGACTCGGGAATGGCCCGGCGCAGGATGAAGAACAGGATGACCGGAGCGCCGCCGATGAAGTACATCACGGTCCAGCCGAACCGCGGCACCAGCCACGCGCCGACCGCATTGGAGATCAGCAGGCCGATCGGGAACACCACCTCGTACAGCAGCACGAAGCGCCCGCGCCCGTGGGCACGCGTCACTTCGTTGATATAAGTGGCGGCCACCGGCAGCTCACCGCCCAGGCCCAGGCCCTGCACGATGCGCAGCAAGGCAAAGATTTCGAACGAGGGCGCGAAGCCGCAGGCGATGCTCATCAGCCCGATGATGCCCGCGCTCCAGCCAATCGAGTTGAGGCGGCCAAAGCGCTCGGCCAGCGCGGGAAACAGCAGCGCGCCGATCAGTTGCCCGACCGACGGCGCCGCGATCAGAAAGCCGATCTGCCCCGGCGTGAGCGACCACATGGAGATCAGCAGCGGCAGCGTGGCGGCGATGGCGATGACGTCGAAGCCATCGAAGAACGTGGCCAGGCCGATCAGCAGCCGCGCCCTGACATGCATGCCATTGCTGGGCAGGCGCTCGATGCGGGCGATGATCTCGCCCCGGGTGGTTGCCACGGCGCCGTCAATGGCGCGCGCGCCACCGCCTGCCGTGCTGGTGCTGGATGGGGTCGCCACACCCTCGGCGCTCGCGTTGGCGAGCGGGGCCTCTTGTCTCTGGATCAACACGGTGTTTCTCTTCTAAAGTATCCGAGGCAGGCAGCCGCCCCGCGCTGGCGCATTGCCGGACTTGCCCGGCAATGGCCACCCCCGTTGGCGCCGCGATGAACGCGGCGCGCGGTGGCGCGCTTAGAGGTCCAGGACCAGGCGCTTGCCTTTGCAGCCTGACACGCAAACCATCATGGTCTGGTTCGACTCGCGCTCGCTCTTGCTGAGCACGCCGTCACGGTGTTCGGGAATGCCTTCGAGCACGCGCGTCTCGCACGAGCCGCATACGCCTTCCTTGCAGCTGTGCTCCACCGCAATGCCCGCTTCGAGCAAGGCATCCAGCAGGGACTTGCCTGCGGGCACTTTCAGCTCGCTGCCCGTGCTTGCCAGCGCCACGGTGTACTCGCCGTCCTGCACCGCCGCCACCGACGGGTCGGCGGCGAAGCGTTCGATATGGACTTCGGGATAGCCATGGCCGGCGCAGGCGGCTTCGAAGGCATTCAGCATCGGGCCCGGGCCGCAGCAATAGAAGTGCGTGCTGGCAGCTTGCCCGGCCAGCAGCGTGGACAGGTCCGGCGGGCTGCCCGCCTCGTCGTCGAAGTGCATGCGCACCGCGTCGCCGTAGGCGGCCAGCTCGTCCGCGAAGGCGGCTTCCGCACGCGAGCGTGCGCAGTAAAGCAACGTGAAGGAACGCCCGAGCTCATGCAGCCGACGCGCCATGCACACGATGGGGGTCACGCCGATGCCACCGGCCACCAGCACCGTGTGTGCCGCACCCTCGTCCAGCGCAAAGTGGTTGCGCGGCGCAGCCACGGTGAGCGTGCTGCCCACCCGCAGTTGCTCATGCACATAGCGCGAGCCACCACGGCTGCCGCGGTCGAGCAGCACGCCCACCACGTAGCGGTCACGCACTTCCGGCGCACCGCACAGCGAGTAGCTGCGCACCAGGCCATTGCCCAGATGCAGGTCGATATGCGCGCCCGGCGCGTACTCGGGCAACACATGCCCGTGCGGATCGCGCAGTTCCACGCTGACGATGCCGCGCGCTTCGAAACGCATGGCCTGCACGCGCAGGCTCAGGGATTGGCTGGTACTCATGGCACTTCCTTCCGTTGCTTCGTGTTGCTTCGTGTTGCTTGTCTTGCCTGCGTTGCTTGTGTTGCCCGCGTTGCCTGTGCTGCTACGCCGTGCTCAGCGCTTCTCCGTCAGGAACTTGCCCTGCGGGCCGCCTGCGTTCTTCTGCCTGCGCGTATTGCCATCCAGCCCGCCTTCCACCGCCCATTCGGCGAACATGGTCGGGCCCGGCTCGAAATCGCGCGGCTCCCAGTCGGCATCCAGCTGGTCTTCATCTGCGTAGTACTCGATGAGGCCGCCGGCCGGATTCTTGAAGTACCAGAAATACGCGGACGAAATCGGATGCCGGCCCGGGCCAAGCTGCGTATCCCAGCCGCTGCGCGACACATGCAGGCCGCCGCCGAACACCTCGTGGATGTCGCGGACAGTAAAGGCCACATGGTTCAGCCCGCTCTTGGCCTGCGGCAGCTGCAGCAGGAACAGGTCGTGGTGGCCGCCGTCCGGCGCGCAGCGCAGGAAGGCGCCACGGCCCGGATAGTGGTCCGACGGCACGAAGCCCAGCTTCTCGGTGTAGAAACGCTCGGTGGCGGCCACGTCCTTGACGAAGAAGACCACGTGCCCTACCTCGATCGGCGTGGCACGTTCGTAGATCGGGCTGCGCTGATTCATGCGCGGCTTGTCGTTCCACGTGTTCATCGCGGCGCATTCCACCTCGACCTCGCGCTTGCGGGTCAGCTGGAAGCGCACGGCCAGGCCGTTCGGGTCCGTGCAGCCAACGCGTTCGCCTTGCTCGCCCTGCACGCCGTGCTCGCCCGCGCTGACGAAGCCCGGCTCGGCGCGGATGGCATCCGCGATCCGGTCCAGCGCGGCTTGCGTGTCCACGCCCCACACCACCTCGCGCAGCGTCGGGCCGTCTTCCATTGCCGCCGGCAGCGCCGGGTCGTCGGTGCGGCGCACCAGCACGCGGCAGCCGTTCAGCGTCTCGAAATCCAGCCCGGCCGCATCCTCGCGCACCAGCGTGAGGCCCCAGTCGGCGAAGAAGCGCCGGCAGGCGTCCAGGTCGTCGGCACCGTAGACGATTTCGTCGATGCCCAGAATCGTGTTCATTACCCTCTCCTGCTGTGTCGCTTTTGCCGCGTCCAATGTCGTCGCGCTCATTTAGTTAGCCCACGGCAGCGGTTGTTCATGCATGCCCCAATACACGCTCTTTTGTTCCATGTACTGCAGGATCCCCAGCCGCCCCTTCTCGCGCCCCAGCCCGCTGTCGCGCCAGCCGCCGAACGGTGTCGAGATCGAGAACTGCTTGTACGTATTGATCCACACATTGCCGGCCTGCACCGCACGCGCAAAGCGCCATGCGCGCTTGTAGTCGCGCGTCCATACGCCCGCCGCCAGCGCGTACACGCTGTCGTTGGCTTGTGCGATCAGATCGTCCTCGTCGTCGAAGGCCATTGCCACCAGCACCGGCCCGAAGATCTCCTCCTGGCATACGCGGGCGCTGTTATCCAGCCCCTCGATAATGGTCGGCGTGTAGAAGTAGCCGTTCTCGCAGCCCGCCACCGTGGGGCGGATGCCTCCCGTACGCAGCTGGCCGCCTTCGGATACGCCAAGCGCCACATACGATTCGATCGAGTCACGATGGCGGTCGCTGATCAGCGGCCCCATCTGAGTGCGCTCGTCGGCCGGATCGCCTACGCGCAGGCGCGCGGCGCCCTCGGCCAGGCGGTCCATGAAAGGCTCATACAAGGAACGTGCCACGAACAGGCGCGAACCCGCGATGCACGATTCGCCCGAGGAACTGAAGATGCCGTAGAGCACGCCGTTGACCGCGTGGTCCAGGTCCGCGTCCTCAAACACCATGGTGGGCGACTTGCCGCCCAGCTCCAGCGACACCGGCATCATCTTGTCGGCGGCGATGTGGGCGATATGGCGTCCCGTGGTGGTGCCACCGGTGAAGGACACGCGGCGCACCAGCGGGTGCTTGGTAATGGCATCACCGATCACCGAGCCCTTGCCCGGCAGCACGCTGATGAGGCCCTTGGGCACGCCGGCTTCCTCACAGATGGCGGCGAGTTCCAGCGCCATCAGCGGGGTGATCTCGGCGGGCTTGATCACCACCGCGTTGCCGGCGGCCAGCGCGGGCGCCAGCTTCTGCGCCTCGCTGGCGATGGGCGAATTCCACGGCGTGATCGCGGCCACCACGCCCATGGCTTCATGCACGCTCATGGTGAGGAAATCACCACGCGCGGGCGTGAGCGTCTCCTCCAAGGTTTCGCAGGCCGCCGCGAAGAACTGGAACGTGCCGGCGGCGCTGGCCACCAGCGCGCGCGTCTCGCTGATGGGCTTGCCGTTGTCCAGGCGCTGGCGCTGCGCCAGCGGCTCGGCGCGCGCGCGGATCAGGTCGGCCACGCGATGCAGCACGGCTGCGCGCTCGTGCGGCTTGCGTTGCGCCCAGCCGCTGGTAAGGAACGCGCGATGCGCGCCCTGCACGGCCTCTTCCACGTCGTCCAGGCTAGCCGCGTTCAGCTCCGCGACGACTTCGCCAGTGGCCGGGTAGCGCGTGGCGTAGCGCTCGCCGCCGCCCACGCGCCACTCGCCTGCGATACAGATGGGGAGAATGTCTTGCTTCATGATGATTGCCTTGCTGCGCTGCTTAAATCGACATGGCGTGGGCACGGTTGCCCAGCGCACGCACCACGCTGAACACTGTCAGCGCCGAAGTCTTGGGGTTCGCCGCCAGCGGCTTGCCGCGCATGGTCAGCTCGAATCCACCGAAGGCACCGCGCGCTTCCACGTGGTGCACGTTTTCATCCACGCCCGGATCCGCCAGCAGCTTGACCTGCGTGTGGTCCAGCCCGAGGCCGGCCATCGACAGCGTGGCCGCCACATTGGCGTTCTTCGGGTAGAGCCGCGCGGCTTCGCGGGCGGTGCCCTCGAAGATCACCGTGGCTTCGGTCAGCGCGTCGAGGTCGAACAGCCCCTCGGCCGGCGTGTCCTTCCACGCGCCGGGCGGCTTGCGCCCGGTGTAGACCACCGAGTCCAGCCCGCCCACGCGCGCTGCCGCCAGTGCGTCGATGGCACCGATGGCGCCGGAGAGTAGCTGCACCTGCGTGCCGCCGCGCCGTGCCGCGGCTTCCAGCCGCTCGGCCAGGCCCGGCTCGGAAAGCGCGCCCACCGACACCACCATGCAGGCGATGCCGCGCTCCAGCGCCGGCACGATGTGCTCCTCCAGCGCATGGTGGCCAGCGCACTCCACCAGCAGGTCGGGCCGACCGTCGGCCTGGCTCAGGCAGGTGGCAACCCGTGCGCGCGGCGCCAGCGCGGAGACGTCATGGCGCGCCTGGTCCATCTGCGCCTCGGGCACCACCACCACGTCGAACACCACGTCCGGATCGCTCTTGAGCAGCTCGAGCACACCGCGCCCGATCGCTCCGCATCCCACCATCGACACGTGCAGCATGTTGCGTCTCCCTCAGGCGGTCACAGTGCTGCGTTCGGCCGCGCGTGCGGTCTTCTCGGCGTCGGCATCCGCTTCCTTGTTGACCGGCGGGCCTGCGAACGCGGTCTTGAACGTGCCGATGGACAGCATGTCGATCTCCAGCAGGAACGGGCCGGATTCGATGGTGGCTTCTTCCAGTGCGGCGCCCACGTCGGCCAGGTTGCTGACGCGGCGATGGCGCAGGGCCAGCGATTGCGACAGTTGCGCATAGTCCGGCGTGTGCAGGTCCACGTAGTGGCGCCGTCCGCCGTATTGCGCGTCCTGGATGTTCTTGATCACGCCATAGCCCTTGTCATTCATCAACACGAAGACCACGTCGGCGCGCTCCTGCACGGCGGTAGCCAGTTCACCCAGGTTCAGGATGAAGCCGCCATCGCCGGCCAGGCAGAATGTCTTCTTGCCGGAAGCCGTCACTGCCGCGCCCACGGCGGCCCCGATGCCCATCGCCAGGCCCTGGCCGATGCCGCCGCCCAGCGCATGCACGCCGGCACGGGAGTCAAAAATGCGCAGCTGGCGATTGCCCCAGGTGCTGTTGGAGACGGTCACGTCGCGCACCCAGTTGAAGTTGCGGCCGACCGCGCCTTGCAGCGCTTCCACCAGCGCCGAGTACGGGCCCAGGCCGTCGATCAGGCCACTCATGGCGACTTCGTGCGCGCAGCGCAGGTCAGCGGCAAAGTTCGGGTCCACCTTGAGCTTGCCTTCCAGGCGGTCGGCCAGGCCATCGAGTGCCAGCGCTGCATCGCCGCTGGCGAAGTAGTCGCTCTGGTAGCAGCGGCCTTCGGCGGATGCATCGGCATCCACACGGAACAGCGGGCGCGGCAGCTTCAGTTCGTACTTCAGCGTTTCATTGCCGCGCAGGCGCGAGCCCACCACCAGCATGGCGTCGCAGGTTTGATAGAACTGTTCCACCGGCTTGTGCAGGTTGAACGCACCCAGCGAGCGGGGATCGTCTTCGGCCACGATGCCGCGGCCTTGCGTGCTGGTGACAACACCAAAGCCCAGCGCCATCAGACGCTTGACCTGCGCGCCAGCGTGGCGTGCGCCGCCACCCAGCCACAGCAGCGGGCGCTTTGCCTTGGACAGGCGCTCGGCCAGTTCGTCCAGCGCGTGGGCAGACGGCACATGGGTGGGCACCGCCAGCGGGCGCAGGTCGGTCGGCATCGGGATCAGCGCGGCCTGGATATCGATGGGGATTTCCACGCTGACGGGGCCGGTCGGCGCGGTCAGCGCGGTTTGCACGGCGAGCTTGATGGTGCTSAGCGCGGTATCGGCGCTGCGGATGCGGAACGCGGCCTTSGAGATGGCCTTCAGCATGGTSAGCTGGTCCGGCGCCTCGTGGATGTAGGCCAGGCTCTGGTCCAGGTACGGCGTTTCGATTTGTCCGGTCAGGTGCAGCAGCGGCGTGCCGGCGGTCAGTGCTTCGACCATGGCGCCGGCGGCATTGCCCGCAGCGGTGCCAGTGCTGGTCAGGCACACGCCCAGGCCACCGGTGGTGCGGGCGCAGGCGTCGGCCATATTGGTGCCGCCGGCTTCGCCGCGCGCGGGCACGAAGCGGATCTTGCCGCGCTCGCCCATCGCATCGAGGATGGGCATGTTGTGGATCGAGATCACGCCGAACGCTGCCTTGACGCCGCATTGTTCGAGGAAGGCGGCGATGGCGTGGCCCACCGTGACTTGTTGCTGTTCGTTACGCATGACGGGAAAGTCCTCCGGAAATATCGATGTGGCTGCCCGTGGTGTACGAAGACAACGGCGAGGCAAGGAACAGGATCGCGCGTGCGGCTTCCTGCGGCAGGCCAAGACGGCCAAGTTGAATATGCTTTTGCTGCGCCAGGCGCGCGGTCCACGCGGCCCAGTCGAGGTCGCGCTCGGCATCCGGGCGCGCTTCGAAACGCCGGCGCCACTGGCCCGACTCGACCAGGCCTAGCAGGATGCCGTTGACGCGGATGCCCTTGGGGGCGAATTCGGTTGCCAGTGAGCGCACCAGGTTATGCACGCCGGCGCGCGCCGCGGACGTTGCCACCATATGCGGCTCGGGTTGCACGGCCAGCAGCGAGTTCACGCAGACGATGGCACCGCTGTCCGAGCGCTCCAGTTGCGCAAGGAACGCACGCGTGGCATGGATCACCGAAAAGAACTTGAGCTGCAGCTCTTCGAGCCAAGCCGCGTCCTCGGTGTTCGAGAACGTGGAGACGCGGCCCTGCCCGGCGTTATTGACCAGCATGTCGGCGGGGCCGAGCGCGGCCTCGCTGGCGGCGGCAAAGGCGGCTACCTGCGCGGGGTCCAGCACATCACAGGCAGCCGCGTACAGGCGGGCATCGGGGAAGCGTGCGCGCAGATGGCTTTGCGCTTCGCGCAGGCGCGCTTCGTTGCGGCCGCAAAGCGCCACGGCGGCGCGCGATTCCAGCAGTTGTTCGACGGTGGCCAGGCCGATGCCCGAGGATCCACCCGTGACGACGGCAACCTTGCCGTCGAGTTCAATCATGGACATCGTCCTCACTCCCGATACAGGTTGACCACCTTGCCGTGCTCGCGCGGGCGGTAGTCCAGCAGGCGAGACAGCTCGCCCGCGGTGTCTCTGACTTTCTCTTCCATCATGTCCAGTTGCTCCGGATCGATGCGCGAGGCCGGGATGGTCACGCCCAGCGCCGCCACCACCTTGCAGGTACGATCCCGCACCGGTGCCGCGATGGTCGAGATGCTGGCCTCAAAGAATGCTTCCTGCAGCACCACGCCGCGCTCGCGGTCGCGCTGCACCATCTCGAACAGTGCTTCGACCGTACGCGGCGTGCTGGGCGTGAACACTTCCAGTTGCGGCTCCGGATAGAGCTGGCGCAACTCGGCCAGCGTCAGGTCTTCGAGCAGCACGCGTCCGAGCACGGTGGCGTGCGCCGGCAAGCGGGTCCCCACGGTGACGGAACTGCTGAATGGCGTGGGCGCCACCGACTTGGCCACATAAACGATCGAGCGGCCGTCGCGCACTACCAGGTTGCACGGGTAACGAATGTCGTCGCGCAGGCGATCCAGCAGCGGGCGCCCCAGCTCGGTGAGTTCCAGCGAAGCCAGGTACTCGAAGCCCAGGCGCAGCACCGCCATGCCGAGGCGGTAATCACGGCCGCCGTCGGTGCGTTCGACAAAGCCCATCATCTCCAGCGTGGCCAGCAGCCGGAACACCGTGGAGCGGGGCACCTTGAGCCGGCGTGCCAGGTCGGCCGCCGACAAGGTGCGGTCGCGGCGGCTGAACTCGGCCAGCAGGCGCAGGCCGCGTTCCAGTCCGGGCACGATGTACTTGTCCTGGGTGTCTTCCGACAGGCGTTCTTGAGTCATGAGATGGCTTATGTTTCAACTGGGCCGGCACCCGGGTTGGCGCGCCGGCGCGCGCTATTCAGCGCTTGACCTTGGTGAGCGGATGCTCGGGCGGGTACGTCGGCGTGATCGGCTTCTTGGCGCCGAGCATCACGCACATCAGCGCGTCTTCCTCGCCGATGTTGATTTCCTCGCGGTACACGCCGGGAGGCACCGAGACCAGGTCGCGGTCGGTCAGGATGGTTTCGAAACGCTCGCCGTCCTTCTCCAGGATCAGCTTGATCTTGCCGCGCATGACGAAGAAGACTTCTTCCACGTCCGTGTGCAGGTGCGACGGGCCTTCGTGGCCAGCCGGGATGATCATGGTCGAGAAGGTGAAATTCTCGGACGGCACAGTATTGGTGTCGGTAGCCACGCCGGTGCCGCCGGTGCCGAGGTAACGCATCTGCGCACGGCGGTACTTGGGATCGTAGTCAGCCTGGAACTTCAGCGCGTCCCAGTCGTAGCGGCGGGTGGAGAAGCGCGCGACGCGGCTCTCCATCCACTGGTCGAAGGAAGCGCCGGACGGCTGCTCCCAGGAACGCTTGATGTTGTCTTGTTGGGAAAGATCGCTCATTTGGATTCCTTCTAGCTCAGTGCATGACGAAGCCGCCGTTGACGGCCAGCGTCTGGCCCGTCACGAAGCGGGACAGGTCGGAGAGGGCGAACAGCACGGCCCCGGAGACATCCTCGGGTAGCTGCTCGCGGGAAATCGCGCGTTGCTCGCGATAGAGGTCGCGCCGCTTCTGGGGCACGTATTCGGTTGCCTCCACCAGGGTCAGCCCCGGTGCGATGGCATTGACGGTGATCTGGTCGTCGCCCAGCTCGCGCGCCAGCGAGCGGGTCATGCCGATGATGGCGCTCTTGCTGGCCACGTATGCCAGCAGGTTGGGCGCGCCCCACAACGGCGTGTCGGACGCCAGGTTGATGATGGCGCCGCGGCCCGAGGCGCGCAGCGCCGGCAGGCAGGCGGTGGTCATCAGCCAGGTGCCGCGCACGTTGATGTTCATCACGCGGTCCCAGGTGGCGATGTCGATGGCGCTGGCGTCGCGGCCGCCGGAGTCGGTCACCGCGGCGTTGTTGACGAGGCCGTCCAGGCCGCCGAGCCCGGCCGCCGCAGCCGTGGCGCAAGCGCTCACCGATTCGGGGTTGCCCAGGTCGAGCACGAAGGGCAGCGCCTTCAACCCGCGGGCCTGCAGCGCAGCTGCCTCCTCGTGCAGGCGGTCCGCGAGGATGTCCGCCATGGCGACGGCGGCGCCGGCTTCGGCAATCGCGGTGGCAAACGCCAGGCCMAGCCCGCGCGCCGCGCCGGTCACCAGCACGCGCCGGCCAGCCAGCAGGTTATGGCGATCGATCTCAGGCATGGCTCGCCACCCCGCCAACCGGCTTCAACATGGCAACGGGCTCGTCGGCGACTTCCTGGTCGGCACGGCGGCGCAGCAGGCGGCGCACGCGGGTGATGCCGACATCGTGCTGGTACAGCGTTTCATGTTCGCGCGCGTTCGGCGCCATCATTTCCAGCACCACGCGGTCTTGCTCCAGCACGTCCCAGTGCAGGCCCTCCAGGCGGTTGCGGTACAGGAAGCGCCAGACATCGCGCTCCCAACCCTGCACGTGACGGGTGCGCCAGAAGAACACCATGCAGTGCTCCTCATCCACCGGCGTAGCGATGCCAACGATGCCGAAGGGACCGCCAGGGCCCACCTTGGCGCGATAGGGGATGGCCAGGCGCAACCACATCGTGCCGGTTTCGCCGAACTCCACCCAGTCGAAGTTCACGCCGCGCTGGCCGGTCTTCTCGAACACCAGGCCGGTGTCGGTCTCGCGCACGGCCATCACAGCCTGCTTTTCGCCGCTGGCCATCGAGTGCGACACCGCGTGCAGGTAGGCGCCGTGCATCGGGTCCATGACGTTGTCGATSGCGTAGCGGTAGTTGCAGTCCCAGTGCGCCACGCACAGGAARTTGGTGTGCTCGTCGCTTTCCAGTTCTTCCGGCAGGCGCAGCGCATCGGCTTGCGCTGGAGCGCGCTCACCAAACCACAGGAAGATGGCACCGGCCTTTTCCTGCACGGGGTAGCTGCGCACGCAGGTCTTGCCCTCAAGCGGGCAGCTGTCCACAGCCGGTACGCTCTTGACCTGGCCATCGCCACCCACTTCCACGCCGTGGTACCAGCAGGCCACGCGGTCGCCAAGGTTCCAGCCCATCGACAGGCGCGCGCCGCGGTGCGGGCAGCGGTCTTCCAGCGCGTGCACCTGGCCTTCGCCATCGCGCCACAGCACGATGTTCTGGCCCAGGCGCGTAATGCCGACCGGTGCATGCGTGACCGCCCATGCGGCCGATACCGGATACCAATAGTTGTGCAGGCCGGTGTTCAGGCGCGCCTCAGCACGCGCTTGCTTGTTCGATTCCATTGTTTGCTCTCTTGCGGGTACCGGATCGGATCGCTCTTTCGAGGGGCGCCTGATTGCACTGCCCTTCGCGACGCAATCGCTTTGATGTTCTTGAACTGTGTGGCGCCTCGTTCAGGCGCCCAGGCGGCGCATTTCGGCGAGGAAACGCGCTTCGGTCCAGGCCTGGCCATCCGCGCCCAGCAATCCCGCCTGGTTGAACGAACGCACGATGTCTTCCGGGTTTTTCGCACCGGCTTCGAAGGCGGCCTCCAGCGCATCGCCCAGCGCGTCTTCGTAGGCGGTGGGCATGGCGGCGCGGGTCTGCCACACGATGTTGGCCACCTTGCCGGGCTGCTCGATGTGGCCCTTGCCAGCGACATTGTTCGGAGCCGGACGCTCCCAGGGCGCCAGATTCGGGTTGTATGCGAGGTTTTCCATTGCGCTACTCCTTTCCCTTATTGCCAACCGGCTAACCGAGCGTTTTGTTTCACCTATAAAACGCTGATTTAAATATTGAACACAGACACCACTATAGACAACGAAACTTCAAAAATTGACTGGGGTTTACCCTTCTGATTTACCAATGCCACGAGAACGTGGCATCGGCATCGGCGCGGCGGCCTGAGGCGGGTGGGTACGAAGGAACAGGACGAGGAACAGGAAGGGGAAGGCTAAGCCACTGCAAGCCCGTGGCGAATCCAGCGCGCGACCCGGCTGGCCTGCTCCACGTAGCAGGCATGCCCGGCATCCGGGATCAGCTCGAACGGCAAGGCAAAGCGCTCCGCCAGCGCCGCGCACCCGGGTGGCGGCGTCACAACATCCAGCGCGCCGCAGCCGACCCGCACCCTGACGCCCTGCCCCCGGCGCCCGAGGTAATCGTCAATGGCATCGCCGCACAGCATCGCCACCGCCTGCCGGTAACCGTCCGGATCCAGCCGACGCATATTCCAGCGCACCCAAGCTTGCACATCCGCGCTGGCCGCGGCGCTCAGCAGGCGGCCGGGACCCCGCTCGGCCAGGCCTTCCACGCCCACAGCCGCGAGCGCTTCGAGCCGCTGGCGCGCCACATCCCTTGCCTTGTCCTCCTTGCCAGGGCCGCCGTATCCCTGCGCCGGGCTCAGCAGCAGCAACTGCGCGGGCAGCAGCGCCGGGCTAGCCTCGGCCACATAGGCAGCCGCCATCAGCGCGCCGAGCGAGTGCCCCACGATCACATCGGGCCGTACGTCCAGGGCGCGCATCAGGTCCTGCAGGCGCAGCGCGTAGTCGGCAGCCTTGGGCGCTGCGATGGGCAAGGCCTGCGAATTGCCATAGCCGGGCGCGTCCCACGCAATCACGCGCGCGTGCGCCGCCAGCAGGCTTGCGCACGACAGCCAGGAGGCCGCGCCGGAACTGATGCCATGCAGCAGCACCACCACAGGCCCGTGGCTGCCGCCGCACCGGTAAGCGAGCGGCGCGCCGTCGCAGCCTGCGGCTATGCGCCGCTCGCTGAAGCCGCTATCGAGGGCACGGAGCAACGCTTCATCCGGCTGGGGTAGCTGCGCTGGGTTAATTTGTTCCATATATAAAACCATAGTTTGCAAATGAAACCTAAGAAATATAGACCGCCTGAATCTGGAAATTGATCCGGGTTAACCCCCTGCAAAAAAAATGTCGTACGGCCCGGCTCTGCGCCGACGTTGGAGCGCCCGCAAATCCCCTTTTTGGCGCAATGGCTTTGCACAGCCTTTCATACCAATACGGGCGCGGGTCCCCGGCATGGCGGCTGCGCGCCCGCCGTCCTCGCTGTTGCGCAGCATGGTGCGCAACAGCGCCGTTCTGGTGCAGGCCACTCGTCGCTTCTCCGCATCACTAGGGATTACCCACCCATGTGTTTCCCGAAATGACCAGCTATATTTTGCTCGTTGTTTCTTATGTAATCTGATGTTTTACCTATAAAACAAAAGAAGCTGGAAAGTGCTCATTACGATATGCATAGACCCAGCTCGACGATGGCCTGACGAAGCGCTGCAACGCCAACCAACCGACACGGCGGAAAAGGAAAAGGAAGAGGAAACGAACGATGAAACTTGGACGGATTGCACTGGCTGCCCTTGCAGCCGCAGTACCTATGCTGGCCTCAGCCCAATCGACGGTGACGCTGTATGGCGTCGTCGATACCGGCATCGAGTATGTGAACAATGTTGGTGCGGCGAAGGACAACGTGGCCCGCATGAACACCCTGACGGGCACGGTGCCATCGCGCTGGGGCATCCGCGGCACGGAGGATCTCGGCGGCGGGCTCAAGAGCCTGTTTGTGCTCGAATCCGGATTCGCCCCCGATTCCGGCACCTCCAACCAGGGCGCGCGCCTGTTCGGCCGGCAAGCATTGGTCGGACTCTCCGGACCCTGGGGCCAGGTCGCCCTGGGCCGGCAGTACACAATGCTGTTCTGGGCCACGCTGGACCCGGACATCCTCGGCCCCAACGTGTACGGCTCGGGCTCGCTCGACAGCTATCTGCCGAACGCGCGCGCCGACAACGCCGTTTCCTACAAGGGCACCTTTGGCGGCTTCACGGTAGGTGCCACCTATAGCTTTGGCCGCGACACAGTGAACGCGGGCCCGAGCCCGGCCGGCACCAACTGCGCGGGCGAGAATGCGGCCGACAGCAAGCAATGCCGCGAATGGTCGGCCCTGCTCCAGTACGACAACAAATGGTGGGGCGTGGCCGCGGCCTATGACTCGCTGCGTGGCGGGCCTGGCGCGTTTGGCGGCCTGACCAAGAGCAGCCAGACGGACGACCGGCTCTCGCTCAACGGCTACGTGCTGCTGTCCAAGACCAAGATGGGCCTGGGCGTCATCCGCCGCGACAATGACGGCAGCCCCACGCCGCGCAGCGACCTCTGGTATGCGGGCCTGGCATATGACATCACGCCGGCGTTCACGCTGGCCGGCCAGGTCTACTACCTCAAGTACCACAACAGCGACAACAAGGCGATGCTGTACGCGCTGCGTGGTACCTACGCCTTCTCCAAGCGCACCTCCGTGTACGCCACGGCTGGCTTCATCGACAACGGCGGCCAGCTCGCCCTGTCGGTCAGCGGTGCCCAGACGGGTTCCAACCCGAAGCCCGGCGGCAACCAGCTGGGCACGATGATCGGCATCAAGCACACGTTCTAAGCGCCGGCGCGTCGCTGCGCGGCACTGGCTGGCATGCGGCGCGCAACGCGCTGCATGCCAGCACGAAGTCAATCTAGAGGCGTTACCCCATGAAGCTCGCAACTCGCATTCTGTTTGCTGCCATCGCGGCCACGACGGCCATGATGGCAGGCGGCGCCGGAGCGCAGGCCTACCCCACCAAACCCATCACGCTGGTCGTTGCCTACCCGGCCGGCGGCGACACCGACGTGCTGGCCCGCCTGCTCGCCGAGAAACTCTCGGCGCGCCTGCGCCAGTCCGTGGTGGTCGAGAACCGCACCGGGGCGGCCGGCACCATCGGCAGTTCGTACGTCGCCAAATCCGCCGCCGATGGTTACACCTTGCTGGTCGCGCCCAACACCGTTGCAATCGCGCCGCTGGTGCTCAGGAACGGCACGGGCGCCAGCTACGACGTGCGTGGCGATTTCACGCCGGTGGCCCAGCTTGGCGTGCAGTCGCTGTTCGTGGTGGTCAACAAAGGCACGGGCATCACCAAGCTGCCCGAACTGGTTGCGCGCGCCAAGGCGGGTACGGTGCAGACCTACGCCACGCCCGGCAACGGATCGCCCATGCACATCCTTGGCGAGCTGTTCAACAAGGCCGCGGGCGTGAACATCTCACAGGTGCCATATCGCGGCACCGCGCCGGCGGTGGTCGACGTGCTCGGCGGGCAAGTGCCGATGACGTACTCCACGCTGGGCGCGGTGGCGCAATACATAGGGACGGGCGCCATCGTGCCGCTGGCCGTCGCGGACATGAAGCGCTCGCCGTTCGCGCCGAATGTGCCGACGCTCGCGGAGCTGGGCTACAAGGATGTGGAGGTGGGCGCGTGGCAAGCGCTGCTGGCACCCAAGGGTCTGCCGCCGGAGTTGGTGAAAATGCTGAATACGCACGTCAACGACATCCTGAAAATGCCTGACGTGGTGGCACGCATGGCAACCATCGCCATCACCCCGGTCGGCGGCGAGCCCGCTACGCTAAGCAAGCTGATCGCGTCGGACTCGACACGCTACGCCAAGATCGTCAAGGAGTTCGGCATCCAGGCCGATTGATGGATCGACTGGCTGATCCTGTGCAAGGCGACGGCGTCCGGCTTCCCCCGCGGAATCCGGACGCCGTTTGCTTTCCGGCGCAGCCTAGCGCTGCCCGAAACTGGCATCAATGAACAGGTCCTTGTACTCGCGCGGCTGCGAGCGCCAGTATTGCTTCGGCGCATGCACCTGCGCGCCAAGCTTGGCAGCCGCATGCCACGCCCAGCGCGGATCGTAGAGCATGGCGCGCGCCAGCGACACCGCATCGGCTTCGCCGTTGGCAATGATGGCTTCCGCCTGCTCGGGCTCGGTGATGAGCCCCACCGCGATGGTCGGCAAGCCCACCTCCGCCTTGACCCGCTGCGCGTAAGGCACCTGGTAGCCCGGCCCCAGCTTGATCGCCTGCGCCGGCGAAACGCCGCCGGTGGTCACATGGATGGCCGCGCAGCCACGTGCCTTGAGCGCGTTTGACAGCGCGATCGTGCCTTCGATATCCCACCCGCCCGGCACCCAGTCGGTGGCCGAGATGCGAGCCCAGACTGGCTTGTCCGCGGGAAAAGCCGCGCGCACGGCGTCGAACACCTCGATCGGGAACCGCATGCGGTTCTCCAGGCTGCCGCCGTATTCGTCATTGCGCTTGTTCGCCAGCGGCGACAGGAACTGATGCAGCAGGTAGCCATGCGCCATGTGGAGCTCGATGCCGTCGAGCCCAAGGCGGGCCGCGCGCCTGGCTGCGGCAACGAAATCGTCCCGCACCTTGTCCATGCCCGCGCGGTCGAGCGCCAACGGCGCATCCTCGCCCTCGGCGTGCGGCACGGCGGATGGCGCCAGTGTCTTCCAGCCTGACGGCTGGTCCTGCCGGATCTGGCTACCGCCCTCCCAGGGGGCGTGGCTCGATGCCTTGCGCCCGGCATGCGCCAGCTGTATCGCCAGCGCGATCGGCGAATGCGCCCTGACGGCCTTGATCACCTTGCCGAGCGCCGCCTCGTTCGCATCCGAGTACAGGCCGAGATCCCCCGGCGTAATGCGCCCCTCCGGCGACACGGCCGACGCCTCGATGATCAGCATCGCGGCGCCCGACAGCGCGAGCTGGCCGAGGTGGATCATGTGCCAGTCGGCAGCCGAGCCTTCCTCGGCAGAGTACTGGCACATGGGCGCGATCACGATGCGGTTTTCCAGCCGTAGATTGCCAATCGAAAAGGGTTGGAACAACTGACTTTCACTCATGGGGGAGACTCATTGCTGTCTGTGGCGCCGGCTTGCGGCAGGCATGGCATCCCATTCTAGAGCGCCTGGGCTTTCTGCGTCGTCGCGCCATAACGGCCCTTTTCAGCAACGCCGTTCCGGCCCGGATGGACGGCCTGCATTCCGTGATGCACAAGGGGAGCGGCGCGGGCGCCGGGAACCGCCGGTACCGCGCAAGTAGGACGCCCCGCCATTGCGGCGGGGCGGGCGGCGATCAGCCCTGGCTGGCGGCCACCAGTTGCGGCCTGGACTGGCCGTCCGTGACCTGGCCGATCGCGGCGAGCACGTCCGCGATCTCCGGCACCACGCCACGCGCGCCAACGGAGACGGACTGCCCGGGCGTGTTAATGCCGAAGTGCTGGCTGTCGGTAACCGTGAACAACATCACCGACGGCTTGCCCAACGCATCCGCCAGATGCACGAAGCCGGTATCGGTGCCGACCACGAGCGCGGCGGCATCCACCCGTTGCGCGCATTCGGTAATGGTCATGCGCGGCAGGACCTCGGCACCGGGGATCTCCGCCRCCAGGGCTTCGGATTGCTCGCGCTCCGCGGGCGAGCCCCAGGGCAACTGGATCCGGTAGCCGCGCTCGGTGAGCGTCCTGCCGACCGAGATCCAGCGCTGCGCAGGCCATTTCTTGGCCTCGACGGAAGTCGCGTGGAACAACATCGCGCGCGGCACGCCATCGGCATTGAGCGGCGCCGCGGGCGCGGGCACGCGCAGCGCGTAATGCTCAATGGGATCCAGCGGATAGCCAAGCGCATTGGCCACCACCATGCGCATCTTGTGGCGCGCGGTAGCGTCGCCATGCGGCCCGAAGATCTGCGTGTAGGCAAACACGGCGCGCGCCTCGCCAAGGTACTCGGCGGCGTAGCCCAGGCGCCGGCTGGAGCGCGCCAGCCAGGCCACGATGGCGCTCTTGTACACGCCGTGCACATCCACCACCACATCGTACTTCTCGCGGCGCAGGGCCCACAGCGCGCCGATGATGGCACGCAGGTCGGCCCAGCTGCGGGATTTCTTGAAGCCGCGCAGTGGCGGCGCGATCACGCGATCCACGCCCACGGCCCAGCGCGGAATATCGGCGCACGACGCATCGGCCACCCAGTCGATCTTGGCCTCGGGATAGGCGCGCCGCAGGTCGGACACCAACGGCAGCGTGTGCACCATATCGCCCAAAGAGGTGATCTTGATGAGGAGAATGCGTTTCATGGAAATGGAAAATCGGGTTGCGGACGGATCTCGCTGGCTGGCAGCGAGGCCGTAGTATGCACCAGCCCCATGGGCGGCGCACCAATTTGCAAGCCCTGCGACGGCCCCGCATGGGGTTCGCGCGGCACCCGGCGCCAGCCAGCTGCACGCCGCGTTCTCCTTTGACCTTTGACTTTCCCTAACATGGGTACCAGTGTGGGACATACGATCGGCAGAGGACCCGCCACGCATCAGCTGGCCCTCTGCGCCCCGTTCCGGCCAACTCAGGCCCAGGCGCCAGGGCCAGCCACCACGGTGGCGAAGCGGTCATGCAGCGCCGCCAGCGAGTGATGATGGATCTCCGCTGCCGAGAGCGGCGCCCCGCCCAGCGGGTCAGGCAGGTCGCGCGTAGCGCAGGCCGATGCCACCACGGTGCTGCGATAGCCATGATCGAGCGCTGAGCGCACTGTGGCGCTGATGCACATATGCGTCTGGAAGCCCGCCACGATCAGCTCCTTGCGCCCTAGCTTGTCCAGCATGGCGGCCAGCGTGGTGCCGGCAAAGCTGTTGGGCAGGCCCTTGACCACGGTGTGCTCGCCGCCAAGCGGCTCCAGCCCTTGGATGATGGCCGCATATGGGCCCTCGGGATCGAAGGCGCCGCCGCTGCCGGCCCGCCCGTGATGCACCACGTGCACCACCGGGCTGCCATGCTGGCGCGCCAGCGCCAGGAGTTCGCCGCAGGCCGCGATGGCAGCGGGCATGCCCACCAGCGGGAGCTTGCCGTCGACATACTCGCGCTGGTGGTCGATCAGCACCAGCGTGGCGGCCTCCCACGCCGAAGGAAGGCGGCTGGCGCCGGCGAGGTCGAGCAGGGTAAAGGGTGTGGTCATCATGGCTCCTAGTGCTTGTGCGTCAGATCTCGGAAACGGCGTGGAAATACACGGGCAGGCGCCACGAGGGTGACTACCATGCAAGCGATGATAAGCCGCGCTATGCTGTTCGCCAATTCTCAACTGGCTCACATCCATTGTGCAAAAACGTTCACTCCACTGGGATGACCTGCTCACCCTGTCCACGCTGATCCGCACCGGCAACTACTCGGCCTGCGCCCGCGAGCTTGAAGTCACGCACGCGACAGCGATCCGCCGCATCCGGCGGCTGGAGACGGCGCTCGGCAAGCCCGTGGCAACACGCACCGATGGCGCGTTCGCGCTCTCGGCGGCCGGCCGCTCGGCGCTGGCCGCGGCGCAGCAGATGGAGAGTTCAGCGCAGCGCTTGCTGCGCGAAGTGGAGGACGCCGGCAGCGGCGTCTCCGGCGTGGTCAGCATCGCCTGCACCGCCGCGCTCGGCAGCCACTTCCTGACACCACGCATGTTCGCGCTCTATCGCGCGCACCCGCAACTCGAGGTCAGGCTGGAAACGGACAACCGCATCGCCAGCCTGGCGCGGCGCCGCGCCCACATCGCGGTGCGGCTGGCGCGGCCGCAGGAAAGCGATGCCATCGCGCAGCGCGCGGGCAGCATGGGCTTTGGCCTGTATGCGCCGCTACGGCCCGCCAACGCCGGCCCGTGGCGCGAGCAGGATCTCGACGGCGCGCCATTATGTGGCCTGCTGGACGAAGGCCTGGCGTTGCCTGAATCCGAATGGACGCGCACGCTGGCGGCACGCACGGGGTTCCAGTCGAACAACCTGCTGGCAGTGCGCGAGGCCATTCGCAACGGCTTGGGCATCGGCCTGCTGCCGCACTACCTGGCGCGGGACGATGCCCGGCTGGCGATGGTGCGCGAGGTGCCGGAGGTGGTACGGGAAATCTGGCTGGCATATCCGCAGGAGTTTCGCGGCGCTTCTCGGTTCCGGCCCGTGATCGACTGGCTGGCCGGGGAACTGCGGCAATGCCCGTGAGCCACGGAAGCAGTTGAAAACGCGGGGGTAGGCAGTATAGTTGCCTGAAGCATGCCCGCCCCCACGGGCTCGCGCACGGTGCTGTCGGCAGGCCGCCACCGGCCGCCGATGGCACGGGGAGCTTCGCCATGGATCGGAATTCACCGGCAACGCTGGACGCAGGCGCACTCGGGCTGGGCGAATCCGTCGTCATGGGCGTGGCGGGCACGGCGCCCGCCTTCAGCCTGGCAGCCACCACCGCCACCCTGGTCGCGACGGTGGGGAGCCTGGCGCCGGCCAGCCTGCTGTATTGCGGCCTGATCATGTTCGGCGTGACGCTGTCCTACCAGCAACTGAACCGGCTGCAGCCCAGCGCGGGCGCCTGCTACACCTGGGTCTGCGAGATCTTCCATCCGGTGCTCGGATTCTTCGCAGGCTGGACGCTGTTGGTGGCGTCGGCGGTATTCATGGTATCCGGCACCATTCCGGCCGCCACTGCCACCCTGCTCCTGCTCGATCCGGCGCTGGCGGAGCGCCCGCCCGTGGTGACCCTGGTCGCCGCAGGCTGGCTGCTGGCGGTAAGCGTGGTCGTGGTCAAGGGCGTCAAGCTGACCAGCTACACCCAGGTGGCAATGACGCTGGTCGAGGTCGGGGTGCTGGCGGCGATCGTGCTCGCTGCCCTGCTGCGCGCGCCGCTGCCGCTTGCCCACCCGCCCTCGCTGGCCATGCTGTCGCCATTTGGCTTTACCCCGCAGCTATTTGCCAATGGGGCGCTGGTGGCGTTGTTCTTCTTCTGGGGCTGGGACGTAACGGCGAACCTGACCGAGGAGACGCGCGATCCGGCGCATGCGCCCGGGCGCGGCGCATTGATGGCGATGGTCATCGTGCTGGCACTGTTCATGGCCTTCGTCATCGCCAGCCAGGCCGTGCTGAGCGACCAGGAGATCCGCCGAGCCGGCACCAACGTGGTGTTTGCGCTCGCCGCGCGGCTGTTCCCGCGCCCGTGGGACTACCTGGCCGTGCTGGCCGTCATGCTCAGCACCGTGGGCACGCTGGAAACCTCGATCCTGCAGTTCACCCGCACGCTCTACGCCAAAGGCCGCGATGGCCTGCTGCACCCGCGCTATGCGGAGCTGCACCGCACCTGGCGCACGCCGTGGGTGGCCACCGCGGTGATCGCCTCGTTCGGCTTGCTGCTGTTGGCGCTGTCCGCGTGCTTCAACAGCGTGGGCCAGATCATCCAGGACTCGGTCAATGCCATCGGCTTCCAGGTGGCGTTCTACTACGGGCTAGCCGGCTTCGCCTGTGCCTGGCACTGCCGGCGCGGTGCCGCCCGCGCACCCGCCAGGCTGTTGCTGCTAGTGCTTTGGCCCGCTTGCAGCGCGGCGTTCCTGTGGTTCATCGGGCTATACAGCATCCCCAGCTTCGACCTGGCCACGCGTGTGGTGGCCCTGGGCGGCATCGCGGTTGGCGCGGTGCCGCTCTGGCTCAACCGGCGCCGGCGGCTCGCCGCGCGCGGAGCGCTCGGGGCCCCTGGCCCTTGACACGCCCCGGGGCCGCCTAGGCAGATACCGATGCCGTCAACAGGTCCGCCGCCGCCTCGATACGCTGCGGCGCGCCGAACAGCCGCGCAACCACCAGCCCGCTTTGCAGCGCGCCAAACACGGCTTGCGCCAGGGCCTGCGGCGGGATCGGCAAGGCCTTGTGCTGCACGGCCTGCGCGGTTTCCAGCAGGCGCGTGAGCCAGGTCTCGTGCAGGTGGTAGAAATCCTTGAGAATGCGATGCACCGCTTCCGGCAGGAACACGGCATCTGCGGACAGCATGCCCACCAGGCAGATGGCGTCGCCGCCCGCGGTGGCCAGCCAGGGCGCGAGGTAAGCGCGAGCCTGCTCGTCCACCGGCAGGCTGGTATCGATGCCGCGCACGCGCTCCGAGTTGCGGGCGCTGTATTCCGTCACCGCCGCCTGCACCAGGTCCTCCTTGGAGGGAAAGTGGTAATGGATGCTGGAGGTCTTGACCCCTACCCGTTCGGCAAGGTCCCGGTAACTGAATCCATTGACCCCCCGCTGCCGCACCAGCACCAGGGTGTGCTCCAGCAGTTGATCGCGTACGGACGGAGTCGTCATGGCATGCATCCACCTTTCGGCAGACCCTCGAGGCATCGGCAATGGCAAAGAGCCGGTGTTACCGGCTCTTTGCATGCATCACCGCATTCATTGGATGACCGATTGATTCACAGCGTGCTCTGGCATCGCGCGTAGCTCAAGCGTTGGCGCCTTCCGTGAACACATCGAACTTGCCGGTACGGGCACCGTCGGTATAGGCGTCCACGCTACGGGCAGGGCTGGCCGACACGCCACTACGATCCAGGCCGGCGACGATACGTGCGCCATCGGTGTACGGGTCAAACTTGCCGGCACGGGCGCCGTCGGTGAACTGGTCAACGGTACGCGACGGCGAGGCCGAGACGCCGCTGCGATCCAGGCCGGCCACGATGCGGGCACCGTCCGTGTACGGGTCAGCCTTGCCAACGCGTGCACCTTCGGTGAACGGGTC